>JAYELL010000097.1 GCA_034717495.1 Chloroflexota bacterium
GAGAGTCGAGATCGTAGCCTGGGCCACCTCGGAAGCCGTCTGAACCTGGATCGTATAACGGTGCAAAGTCTGCTGCAAAGCAAACCTGATACGTTCCTGTTCTTCGAGGATGATATCGCGCTGGGCAATCAAGTATCCCTGCAGAAGCGCCCGGTGGTAGGTTTCCGCCATCCGAAGATCGGGCATAGCGATCAGATCTTGATCGTATGAAACGTGTTGTCGTAAAACCTCTCCCAACTGCAGAATGGCCTCGTCCCCTACACCGGACCGGCAGAGCTCCCCGCCGTGTTCAGCCACGGCTTCACGGTTTCCATCGGCGAAAAAGGCAAGGTATGACTCTGTCTCGGAATCGGCAAGCCGTTTCAGGTCGCTCGGCCGAATGAAGGCGCGGCCTGAAAACAGGGTCGAACGCAAGACCCCAAGTATAAGATCAGCAAGCTCAGGCTGTCGATCAACGCTATCCTGCATGAAGGTTTCGCTTACGGAGCCAAGTCGTGTCAGCCGCTCCCCAATGCGCGGCTCTCTTTGGCTCTTAGAAACGCTTGGTAGGTGCGTTCCTGTTCCTTTAGTAAATTCTCTTCGCGGGCTTCAATATAACCCTCTGTTACAGCATTACAATATTGGCCAGCAGTGTTGGGAAGGTCCGAAAGAGGATTCGATTTCTCGCGGCAGGTTCGACGCAATGCCTCAGTCATGGCCAACAATGACGCCGAACCAAGCCCATCGTTTGCCAGTTGCGCCCCGATGTTGCGGGTCTCTACATCTTGTCGCCCATCAAAAAACGAAAAAAAGGAAGTGGCCATCTCAGCACTGATCTGTCTCACCCGGGCAGGTGAGATCATCAATCCGCTGGAAAAAAGGGTATCGCGAAGCGCATGTTGAAGCTCCAACTCTAAAACACCGATATCAACATGTTCCTCAGGAACTGCAGGGTCGCGACGATCGTCCACAGAAAAACTCCTATTTTATCAGATAGGCACCAAATCCTGTGCCCGCTTCACCGAAAACACCCACATCCTCATCGCCAATAACAGACTCATCAAAGCTGTGCCAATCCAAAAAATTCACGAAACCCTGATCATCAGGACGCCACGGTTGTACAAGTTCCTTATAGCGGCTTAAGGATCGAAGATAAAACGGCGTCCCCATCTGCCGATAGATCTGGAGCACTTCGTCGGCACGGACCTGATCCGACTTGCCTTCCGCACCCTGGGCGTTGAATGCCCAGGTACTGGTGGGACCTGCCCAATCGAAGAACACGTCCGCGGCATAAGAAATCTCCTCGTCGGTCAGGAAACCACCCACACCCCAGTACACAATGGCCACATCACGCTTTCCGTTCAGTATGTCCGTTATCTCAGGATTGTTGAGCAATTCTTCCGGTCGCCTTGCATCGGCCTCGAAGAAGTACGTTCCGGGCGTGTCGCCAAGAATCTCCCGGGCATACTCCACAACGACAGGATCATAATCCGAATAAATGACCGTAGTCCCCGATGGAACTACGGTGTGAAGATGGTCCTGGGTAGGAAGACCTGAGGCAAAATCAATGATCGTGTCGAATCCGCGGACTGCTGTTAACTCTTGGCCGATATCCTGCAGACACCAACGCTGCAAGCGAGATAGCTTGCTAAGAAACGGAAGGCGAATCAGGATTTCTTCCGCCGCTCGGCGATCGACCTCAAAGTTATGGTGACCGCCCAGAAAATAATCATAGATTCGACCTGCACTGGGTATGCTGGCGTCGACAATGCTCTCTTTAGTCATTTTCCTTACTCCATCTGAGGATGTTGACACTTACTTCGGCAGAGACTGAGCAAATGCTGCATCAGACTGAGATATGGGAGAACCTGTACAACAGCAACGACAAACAACCCGCGTCAATAAGCAGGGATCATCATGTGGGACACAGGGACAACGATTCTCAGACATACAAGGGCAGCAACCTGCTCCAAACCACAGGCAATGGCTGATTTTATCACACTCCCTACAAGGGCGCAAACAGATCGTATCCGTTTTAAGACTCACGCTCCCTGTTGGGACTGACGCGGCCGGCATGCGCCTGTCCCCAAAAGTCTGGTCGAAAAGCGACGCGGGGCGCCGCGCTTTTGGGCCGCAGGGTTTGCCGGGTTCCCATCCTTCCCCTTTGTATCTTTTAGATTGCAGCGCTCTGGGGTATAATCGCCGTCAGTTGATGGAAAGGAAGAAACAGAGTGGACCTGAACAACATTCGTAATTTCTGCATAATCGCCCACATCGATCACGGCAAGAGCACGCTGGCCGATCGCCTTCTTCAGATTACCGGTACCGTTTCCGAACGGGAAATGAAGGAGCAAGTGCTCGATGATATGGACCTGGAACGGGAAAAAGGGGTCACCATCAAGGCCTCCGCGGTCCGCATGGCGTTCCAGGCACAGGATGGGCAGTCATACGAAATCAATCTTATCGACACCCCTGGGCACGTCGATTTTTCCTACGAAGTCAATCGGGCGCTGCAGGCCTGCGAGGGCGCTGTGTTGGTGGTAGATGCCAGCCAGGGGATCGAGGCCCAGACCCTTGCCAATCTCTACCTGGCCATGGAATCCGATCTGGAAATCATCCCTGTTATCAACAAGATCGACCTGCCCGCGGCCCGCCCGGATGAGGTCGCCCAGGAGATCGAAGACCTGATCGGCACGCCGGCCGAGTATATTGTCCGGGTATCGGCAAAAGAGGGCACCAACGCCAAACAGGTTCTGGAATCGGTTGTCCAGGAGGTGCCCCCACCCCAGGGAGAGCCCGATCAACCCCTGCGCGCCCTGATCTTCGACAGCCACTACGACGCCTTCAAGGGAGTGATCGCCTATGTCCGTGTCGTCGATGGCACTGTCGAGCACGCCGCCCCATTGCAGTTGATGTCGACAGGGATCGGGCTGGAACCGCTGGAGATAGGTGTCTTCTCGCCGCGCATGACGCCGGTCGACCGGCTGAGCGCCGGTGAGGTAGGCTATGTCGCCACCGGCCTGAAGACGGTCCGGGATCTGGCGGTAGGGGACACCCTCACCCAGACCGATTCACCGGCCGACAAGGCTCTGCCCGGATATCAAGCCATGAAGCCAATGGTTTTCGCTGGCCTTTACCCCAGCGAGAGCGAGGATTTTGTCTTGCTCCGGGATGCACTGGAAAAACTGCATCTCAATGACGCCTCTCTTGTCTACGAGCCAGAGACCAGCCAGGCCCTGGGATTCGGTTTCCGCTGTGGCTTCCTCGGACTCTTTCACATGGAGATCATCCAGGAACGCCTGGAGCGCGAGTATGGGCTTGACATCATTTTCACGGCGCCGAGCGTCGAATACCAGGTGACGAGAACGGATGGCACGGAGATGGTCATCGACAGCCCGGCCGATCTGCCTGAGCCCAACGAAATCCTTGAGATTCGGGAACCCTGGGTTGAAATCGAGATATTCACCCCCAGCGAGTTCATCGGCACGGTGATGGAGTTGGTGGTACGCAAGCGAGGCGAGTTTATCTCACAGGAGTACTTTGATCAGCGGCGGGTCCTGTTGAGCTACAAGATACCGCTGAGCGAGATTCTGACTGAGTTTTTCAACGATCTGAAGGCTCGCACTCGCGGCTATGCCAGCCTCGATTACCATTTTGATGAATACCGGCCGGCCGACATGGTAAAGCTCGAAGTCCTGGTCAACCACCACCCTGTCGATGCCCTGAGCATCATCGTCCACCGTGGCGACACCTATCGCAAGGGACAGAAGCTGGTCAGCAAAATGAAGGATGCCATTCCGCGGCAGATGTTCCTGGTTCCCATTCAGGCAGCCGTCGGCAACAAGGTCATCAGCCGGGCCAACATCAAGCCGCTGCGCAAGGATGTGCTCGCCAAATGTTATGGCGGCGATGTCAGCCGCAAGCGCAAACTACTGGAACGGCAGAAAAAGGGCAAAAAACGCATGAAGATGGTTGGTAGCGTAGAGATTCCCCAGGATGCCTTCATGACGGTGCTGAGCCTGGAGGATGACTAACAGCGTGTTTCTGTTGCTGCCGCGGTCGCGGGATCCGTTGACTTCGGCATGACTACCCCTTCCACCCGTCTGGGCGATCTGCTGCGGCGCCATGGTCTTAAGCCGCGCAAAGGCCTGGGGCAGAATTTCCTGGCCGATCCCGTGCACCTGGATCGAATCGTCGAGGCGGCCGAACTGTCAAGCGACGATCTCGTGCTGGAAGTGGGTCCGGGCGTTGGCACATTGACGGTCCGTCTGGCTGCCCGGGCAGGGCACGTGGTTGCGATCGAACTGGACCAAAAGCTCTTCCCAGCCCTCGAAGAGGTCTTGAGTCAGTCTCCCAATGTCACCGTGATCCATGGAGACATTCTCCAGCTCACCCCAACTCAATTGACCATCGACCATCGACAATTCACCATTGACGATTATAAGGTCGTCGCCAACCTGCCCTACTACATCACCTCGGCGGCAATCCGCCACCTGCTGACAACAGACCGGCCCCCTACACTGCTTGTCCTGACGGTTCAAAGGGAAGTTGCCCAACGGATCGTGGCACAGCCCCCGGACATGAGCCTGCTGGCCATCAGCGTGCAGTTCTACGCGAAGCCCGAGATCGTGGCCAGGATTCCGGCGGGCGCCTTTTATCCCGCACCTAAGGTCGACTCTACCATTCTGCGCTTGCGCGTGGGCATGAACCCGGCCGTTCAGGTAGCCTCCGAGGACGATTTCTTCCGGGTCGTGCGGGCAGGGTTCAGCCAGCGACGAAAACAGCTGCGCAACGCGTTAAAGGGGGGACTTGGCCTCACCCCCTTGCAGGCCACTGCACTGCTCGAAGCCGCTGAGGTAGCCCCGCAGCGGCGAGCCGAAACCCTCAGTCTTGGGGAGTGGGCAAAATTGGCCAACAACTGGCACTATTCATCCGCTTCAGGCAAGGCGTAAACACCACGGTATTGGGGGGGCAAGAGCTCGGCAATTCGATACATGATCTGATCGGTGTACGCCTCCAGTTGCTCACCCTTGGCGCGGTTGGGACTGCCCGGCAATACGAAGGGTTCACCCACCTCCACGATTATTCTAGGACGCCTCAATCGCCTCAGAGTCGCGAATGCCTTCTCCTGGCCACTTATCCCGACAGGCACGATAGGTACGCCCGTTCGGGAAGCCAGGTAGGCCACGCCGGGATGTCCTTGCTGAAGCCCGCCCGTCTTGCTCCGGGTACCCTCGGGAGCGATTGCCAGTGCGCCGCCCCCCTTGAGTACTTTGACCGCAGCGCCCATCGCCTTGCGATCCGCCCCGCCTCGATCGACAGGGATGGCCGATTCTGTCCAGCGTAGAAAGTGCCCAAGACCAAAAGTACTTTCCCAGGTGCTGGCGACAAGAAAGGTAATCGGCCGGTCGAGCAGCAAGAATCCGATGGGGGGATCTAATACATGCAGGTGATTCGACACGAAGAGAAATGGACCCGAGGTGGGTATTTTTTCTCCGCCGCGGACTTCAAGTCGGCTAAGAAGGCGAAACAACAGGCGATCTATCTCCCGAAGAATCCGCATTCGCAACGGCCATTGATTGGGCGAATCCATTAGGTTCCTCTACTCATCGGATACGGAAAGCGGTGTGGGAATCAGCCGGCGTCCCTGAGCCTGGACCGTGTAGCTAAACACGGGACCTGCCGGCACCAACTCCACATCAAACAGAGTCTCGCCGCCCCGGGCCACCACATTATGCACCGGCTCGACGATTCGGGCACCCACAACCCGGCCCAGAGGATCATATAGGGTGGCAACAGCAATCACAGCAACCGCCTCATGAGAGCCTACGTTGGCAATCCGCCCATGAAGGCGTAGCGGTTGGCGTGGAGGTTGATCCAGCGTGACGCCTCTTGGCTGCAAATCCATGTGGATGGGGTCGATATACGCGGGCACAGCCGACAGAACCTCGGTCTGGAAAGTGGCGAAGCTTGCAGGCACGTCTGAAAATCTGATGACGAAAGGGGCCCGTTGCCCCGGAGCCACAACGTCCAGCATGGTGTAGGAATCTCCGGCGATCAATGGGCGGTCCTGGTTATCGAACAGCCTCATCTGAACCAGAACTTGCTCCAACTCAACCGTGCTTGTGTTGATAACCTCGCCCAGAGCCGACAGGCCTCCCACCGGATTGGGGTGAAAGTATACGTTTTTCACCTTCATGGGAAGGGGCGTGGGGGTCGGGGTCTCCGTGGGTTCAATGGGACCGCTAATCCCTCCCAGGGGAATGATCAATTCCTGTCCCACCTGCAAGGCTCGCTCGTCGACAATGCCATTGACATCCCGCAGCAGATCATGGGGAACGCCAAACCTGCTGGCGATAATATGCAGATTCTCGCCAGCCTGGATTTTGTAGATCACCGGCGTGGGCGTGATCGTCGGCGTCGCCGTTGGCGGCGCCGTATAGGGCGCCGGGGTGCTGCTGGGCAGCTCGATTGGAACCAGGGTGGCTGTGACTGTTGCCGTAGGCGTCGGCGCCGGCATTTCAGTCGCCCGGGTCACAACCTGGCCACAGGAGCAAAGCAACATCAGAACGATGGCAAGCAAACCTGGCCACCAAAGAAATTTTCCACTAAACACGCGGACATTATACCACAACCCTCACTTCACCGAGAATGAAAAACTGTGTTAGAATGTTCGGTACTTATCCTGAGACACCAGAGGGAAAACTATCATGAGTACAGCGGACACCAGAACTTCAACTGACTTCATTCGCAAGCGCATCATCGAAGATAACGAAAGCGGGCGCTTTGACGGGCAGGTACATACGCGCTTTCCTCCAGAGCCCAATGGCTATCTTCACATTGGTCATGCCAAATCGATCCTGCTGAACTACAGCATTGCCCAGGATTTCGCAGGCAAGTTCAACCTGCGTTTTGACGACACCAATCCGACCAGGGAGGAGATGGAATTTGTCGAGTCCATCACCGAGGATATTGTCTGGCTCGGTGTCGACTGGCAAGATCGCCTTCTTTTCGCTTCCGATTACTTCCAGCAACTCTACGAATGGGCCGTCGACCTGATCGTAAAAGGCAGTGCTTACGTTGACGATCTTAGCGCCGAAGAGATCCGGCAATACCGCGGCACCCTCACCGAGCCGGGCAAAGATAGCCCTTTCCGAAATCGCTCGGTAGCGGAGAATCTTGAGCTCTTTGAACGCATGAAAAAGGGCGAGTTTCCCAACGGTGCCCGCGTTCTGCGCGCCAGGATCGATATGTCATCCCCTAACCTCAACCTGCGCGATCCGGTGCTTTACCGCATCTTGCATGCCACCCACCACCGCACCGGCGACCAGTGGTGCATCTATCCCATGTATGACTGGGCCCATGGCCAGTCGGACTCCATCGAAGGGATCACCCACTCCATATGCACCCTGGAATTCGAGGACCATCGCCCGCTCTACGATTGGTTTCTTGATGAATTGGGGATTTATCATCCCCAGCAGATCGAGTTTGCCCGCCTCAATCTCACCTATACGGTGATGAGCAAACGGAAACTGCGGCGCCTGGTCGAAGAAGGACACGTCGACGGTTGGGACGACCCCCGAATGCCCACCATCTCCGGCCATCGACGGCGCGGGTATACGCCGGAATCCATCCAGGATTTCAACCATCGTATCGGTGTCGCGAAAAACGATAGCATCGTGGATATTGCCCTTCTCGAGCATTGTCTGCGTCAGGACCTGAACGTGCGCTCCCCGCGCGCCATGGCTGTGCTCCGGCCTCTCAAAGTCGTGATCACCAATTATCCGGAAGGGCAAACCGAACATCTGGATGCCATCAATAATCCTGAAGACCAGTCCATGGGAATCCGCCAGGTACCCTTCTCGCGGGAGCTTTATATCGAACGGGCCGACTTCATGGAAGACCCGCCGCGCAAATTCTACCGCCTGGCGCCCGGGCGCGAGGTACGGTTGCGATACGCCTACTTCATCACCTGCGTCGACGTGATCAAGGATACTGATACCGGCGAGGTCATTGAACTCCATTGCACTTACGATCCTGCGACTCGAGGGGGCGATGCACCCGATGGCAGAAAGGTGAAGGCAACCCTCCACTGGGTATCCGCCCAACATGCGCTGGATGCAGAAGTTCGCCTGTACAATCATCTCTTCACTGAGGCCAATCCCGACGACGCGCCAAAGGGAGAGGATTTCCTGGCCAACCTGAATCCCGATTCCCTGGAGGTGTTAGGGAACTGCAAGATCGAGCCCAGCCTGGCCGGCGCACAGCCTGGTGATCGCTACCAATTCGAGCGCCAGGGTTACTTCTGCTTTGATCCCGACTCCACCGCCGAGCGGCTGGTGATCAACCGCACCGTTACGTTGCGGGACACATGGGCCCGGGTTCAGAAACAGATGGCGAAGAAGCAGGGAAAGAAGTAGGAAAGTGACGATGATTTTACGATGAGCGAAGCTGGCAAACAGGTCTTCGCTACCGATATTGGCCCCGACGATGACGTGGAGGAGCTGTTCCGTGTCGTCCAAATGCGGCTTCTACCCTATCGCGATGAGCACAAGGGTGATTATCTGCTGCTGATATTGGCTGATCAGACCGGTCAGATCGAGGCTCGAATCTGGGAAAATGCCTCGGAACCTGCCCAATGGCTCTCTGCCAACGACATCGTGCACGTCCGTGGGCGCGCCGAGCTTTATCAAGAGCGGATCAGGTTGCGGGTCGACGAGATAATCCCGGCCAAAGAGGGAACTTTCGCCATTGCCGAATTCCTGCCCCCCGTTGGGATCGATGACCAGCAAGCCCTGGCAGACATTCATGGGACAATCGACCGGATATCGAATCAGCCATTGCGGCTCCTCCTGCAGACCATTTTTGGCGATACGGAGTTCGTTTCAAACTTCTGTCTGGCCCCGCGGGAAAAGCCTGGCGGCCTCCTGGAGCAAACTATGGCCCTGTTGGAGTTGGCGGCCCCTCTGGAGCGGGTCAACCCAAAGCTGGACCTGGATCTATTGACGGCCGGTATCCTGCTGCATGAAGCTGGCACCAGTTACGCCATAGGTAGCGAAACCGGCCGGGAGGCCCTGGATCTGTTGGGGATTGCTGCCGTGAGTGATCAGCTGCTGTGCCAGAACCTGACCCACCTGCCCGAGTTTCCGAATGGCCTGGCCTTGAAACTGCGCCACATCATCCTGGCAGCCGCTTCTCCCAGCATCGCCCGCAGTCCGGAGGCGCTGGTGTTAGCCAGACTCAAACAGTTGCAGGAATCAGCGCGTAATATCTGAACACCGCCCGCCGATTCGCCAATTGACTGCTTGCCATCTGCTACTTACCTATCCGAAATCTGTGACGTACCACTTCTGGAGACCCTGGTTTTATGACTGAAAAACCCGCTCGCGTACGCTTTGCACCCAGTCCGACCGGTTACCTGCACATCGGTTCAGCGCGGTCGGCATTGTTTAACTGGCTCTATGCCCGTCATACCGGCGGTCAATTCATCGTGCGAATCGAAGATACCGATCGCAAACGTTACGTGGAAGATGCCCTGGATGATTTCCTTACCCAGTTGAGATGGTTGGGCCTTGATTGGGACGAAGGCCCCGAAGTCGGTGGTGACTACGGGCCCTACTTCCAAAGCCAGCGTCTTGATCTTTACCGCAAGTGGGCGGATTGGCTGGTCGACAATGGCTTCGCCTATCGCTGTTACTGCACCCCCGAGCGGTTGCAGGCCGTGCGGGAAGAACAACGTCAGCGCAAAGAGAAGACCGGCTATGACCGGCACTGTCGTTACCTGACCGGGCAGCAGCGCGCCCAATATGAAGCCGAAGGCAGGTCCTACGTGATCCGCCTGGCCGTGCCATTGGAGGGCACGACCACCTTCCAGGATGCGATCCGGGGAGAGATATCCTTCAATCATGCTGAATTTCAGGACACCGTTCTGCTCAAATCAGATGGCTGGCCGACCTATCATCTGGCAGCTGTGGTCGATGATCACCTCATGGACATTACCCATATCATGCGTAGTGATGAGTGGCTCAACAGCGTGCCCATTGGGGTTCTGCTCTACCAGGCATTCGGTTGGCAGCCCCCCGTCTGGGCTCACCTGCCGGTCATTCTCAACCCCAATGGCAAAGGCAAGATGAGCAAACGCCAGGTAATTGGCAAGGATGGCACCGTTGTGCCCGTGCATATGCGCGATTATCAGGCTGCGGGCTATCTGCCAGATGCCATGTTTAACTTCCTGGCCCATGTGGGATGGAGCCTGGACGACAGCACCGAGGTTTTCTCCAGGGAAGATGCCATCGATGCGTTCGCTATCGACGGCATCAAACCATCACCGGCTGCCTTTCCCGCCGACAAACTGGCCTGGATCGATGGCGTGTATATCCGCGAACGAGACGACGATGATCTATATCTGGAATTACTGCCCTTCGTGGCACAAGGGTTGGACATGAGCGAGCAAGAAGTTGACTCCCGCCCGGAACTGCGTCAGGCCGTGCCCCTGATCAAGGAACGAATGCGTACCCTCGTCGAAGCAGCTCCCATGGTGGCATTCCTCTTCGAGGATGGAGAACCGGACTACCCCGACCCACAACTTCTGGTGCCCAAGAAAACATCCCGTTCCGAGACAATTGATATCCTGGAAAAAACTTCCGCTTCGTTGGCTGCCCTGCCAGAGTTCGACAGCGACAGCGTCGAGGCCGCCCTGCGAGAATTGCCCGGCGAGTTGGAACTCAAGCCGCGCCAGGTATTCTCGGCGATCCGGGTCGCTGTAACCGGCACCAACGTATCGCCGCCCCTCTTCGAGTCGATCACTATCCTGGGACGCGAACGGACACTGCTGCGCCTTGCCGCAGCAAAACAGGCGGTGACAGCATTGACGGAGGACGGGTGATGGATCAATTGGTAGTCGGCTGTGTACAACTCAACATGAGACTCCCAGAGGATGTCCTGGAGGTAGAGGAGAGTCTGGCGCGCTTCCTTCGTCTGGCGCAAACCAAGCGCGTCAGACTGCTGGTATTCCCTCAATACAGCGGATTGATGGCCGCTGCCATGGTCACCAGGGGACGGCGGACCAGTTTGCTGAAAGCGGCCGACAAGGCGCGCCGCCACCGAACCTCGTTTTGGACCCGCACCCGGGCCAGGTTGGCCGGCAGCGCGGCCCAGATGCTGCGGGCAGATTTTGGACAGGCTCTGGAAAGTGCCCTGCTTCAGTCTCCCGAGAAACTGTGGGATGCCTATGTCTCACTTTTCAGCGAGCTTGCCCGCCGATATGCCATCACGGTCGTAGCAGGGTCGAGCTATCTGGTTGATCCGGCCGACGGTGCAATACGCCACATGGCTTTGGTGTTTGGGCCCAACGGCGAACAATTGGGCAGCCAGAGCGCGGTGAGTTTGCCGGACGAAGAACACCCCATGGTCGAGCCAGGCCGGCTGTGGCAGGCCATCCAGACTCCGGTTGGACGGCTCGGTATCCTGATCGGTCATGATACCCTTTACCCTGAAGCAGGGCGCCTTCTGGCCTACGCGGGCAGCGAAATTCTGATAGCCGTTGGCGCCAGTAGTCACCCCGAATCCTACCACCGTATGAGACAGGGACTTCTGGCCCGGGTTGAGGAGAATCAGGTATACGGAACGATGAGCTTCTCCGTCGGCTACAACCCCTTTACGGCCGGTGACGAACATCCCTATCTGGGTCGTTCTCTGCTGGCTGCGCCTATCAGCATGACCCCCCGCCTCAATGGGATTCTGGTAGAGATGGGAACCGAAAGCACCGAAGGGCTCATCACAGCCGAGTGGGACTTCACAGCCCTGCACGAGCGATGGGAAAAAGATGAGATTCCCCTCCGGGCGTCCATGCCTGTCGACGTTGCAGGTCCAACCCTTTCAGCAATCTACCTGAGTGGTCTCACCATCGAACAGGCTACCCGTCTTGGGCAACTGGAAGAGACGCCATTGGCCCTGGCGGAACCGCAGGAGATCATCGTCGCAACGCAGGATCAAAAGGTAGCTGAACCTGTTCCCCAGGAGACACCCGTCGACACCGTTCCGGACAGCGAAAGCGAGATTGTGCCACCCCTCGACGATGAAGGAGACAACCTGGCAAGCGACCCGGCTGAAATCGATAGTGCGCCCGCCACTGAGTCTCCGCCGGAAGAGGTTTCTGGCGCCGAAGAAACCGTCGCCGGGATCGAAAACGAAACCGACCAGGAGGAGGCCCAATCTGATCCCGAATCCCGTTGGCCCTGGTCCTGATAAAACCTTATTGCAGAAAAATGCGCCGGGTGCCCGCAGGCCCGGCGTTTTTGTTTCCCCACCGGTTTGTCACGGCAAGGATTCCCTCAGGCTATGCCCGAGGCCTCCTGAAGCTGCCGCAGATCTGGCTTGTGAACATCGTCGTGGACGGCCCATTCGTGGAAGAAGCTGATCAGGGCCATTTGATCGCCCCAGGGCGCCGGCGCCATCAAGATCAAGTCGGAATCATCCACAGCGTTGAATAGCATGACCATTTTGCGAAGCGATGTAGCCAGGCCATCGGCCAGTGCGATGACATCCAGGTTGGACCGCTTTTCTACTTCCGCTTCGTTCCATTCGTCATCATAGCGCACTTGCCTCTGTCCGGATCGTCCTCCCTGCCAATGTTCGGCACTGTGCAACATCAGCTCATCCCAGCTAAGCACGTGGGCCATCACGTCGCGGGTGGTCCAGTGGCCGCAAACCGTTTCGCCGAGCATGATCTCCTCTGTCAATCCACCGAGGGAGTCCAGTAAGTCGGTTCGGGCGATGATTATCGATTCGCGAAAGTCATCTCGTCGCAAGAGATCATGGTCGAGTCGCCAATGCCACAGACCTTCCGCATGCTCCAGGTCGTGGCTGCCCAGACTCTGCAACACAACGGCAACGCTCTGCTCTTGCGATGTCCGGCCAATGGGAAACGTACGATAGAGATCAGCGTCCGGCAACTCCTCCAGATAGCCAAGCAGTTGCCTTCGGATGCCGTCGAGCTCGTCCAGGACGGAATCTGCGGGAAAATCCTGACGCCGCCGCACGGCACTTCGATTGAACTCGATTTCGTCCACCGGGTCACGAAAGCACGGGTCACCATCCTCAACGAGATGTCTCACAGCTACCAGCGCTGTGCATTCGCGCGCAGTGATGTGGCTGAAGACATCGCGCACGTTCCAATCCTGATGCAACGTGATCTCAGTTGTCTCCTGTTCGGTGAGGAACAGCAGCGTTCGCATCAGTTCCCGCCGCGCACTATTGATCGCGGCCGACATTTGCCCTCGGTCGGGGAAATCACTCATCGATGGTCTTGATCCTTTGATTTCACCGCTGAATTCACAGGCCTCCGGCGCAGAGATCGCAGGTCTTTTCTGATATCTGATCTGCGGTTATCAGCGGATATCTGCGATCCATCATGCATTCCATCACAACTCGGACAGAGAAAAGGCAATCATCGTGGGCAGTCAGATCAGTCGAAAATCGCCAGCGTATACGTTGAAACCGGTAGATCGTACATAACCAACCAAGAGCATCTGCCAGTGTTGAGCCAACTGCACGCTCAGGCTGGTCGGTGAAGTCAGACTGACGACTGCCGGAACCCGCATCTTGGCTGCCTTGTTCAACATTTCCGAACTAATACGTCCCGTAGCGAAGAGGGTCAGACCCGCCGGGTTAATGCCCTTTTTCAGACAGGTTCCCCAAAGCTTATCGATCGTATTGTGCCTGCCCACATCCTCGCAGATCACCCTAACCCGGTTGCCATTGTCCAGGCTCGATGTGTGCACACCGCGGGTTACACGGTATAGCCTGGCGCCATCCAGAAGCCGGCGCATCCCGGACAAGATATCCTCACGAGATACCACCCGGGACCTATCGAGCGGAGCCACCAGTTGGCTCATATCATCAAAGGTCACACCACCGCCGCATCCGGAGGTCAGAATTGCCTCCCGGGGCAGGGTCGCGTCGGCTTCCCTCAACCATACATCAATGCAGGTAGCGCCGGGGCATAGGTGCAGTATCTGAATGTCCGCCATGCCCTGGATGATGCCTTCCGACCTTAGGAAGCCCAACGTCAACGCTTCAAGCTCAACGGGCGTGCACATGATGGTCGCCAGATTGCGACCATTGACATGGATACGGAACTGCTGCTCCTCGATGACAGCACCCTCGACGGAATGTTTTGACTCACCGTCCCAACGGGTGATCTGCCACTCAAAGGAACCGTCCATTGTTCCACTCATCGGTAAGGACACAGGCAATCTCGCCTTTTCGCGGTCATTTACGGGTGACATCCTGCAAAAAGCGCCAGCCAGCCTTGAAAACCCGTTCGAGAAAAAAGACCAGGCAGGAAAGGCTGGCACCGCCCAAAAATGCCACACCCAGGAGTGCCAGCAAGTCGCTGCCCCGGGTGACTTGATCGGAGCCAAGCAGCGCGCCCCACGGGCCGTCGATAGGCACACCCGCGGGCATCTTGTAAACCCCAAAAAGGGACGCCGCCATGTTGGCGAAAATCAGGGCGAGAAAGAGTGCGGTCAACAACAACAGGACCCGCAAAATGAAGTCTCGGCGCTGCACTCTGGCAAGCACATTGTCCATGGATGACATCCCGTTACACCCGGCTCCGGTTCCGCCTGGATCGCCGCGCGCCGCGCTGTTTGGCACTCTCGGGACCGGCGCCGGTCCCGGCAACCGCATCGACAGGGGGCTGGTAGTCCTCCAGCGGCGGGCCATCCAGGGCAGCACGAATGGCCTGCAGGTGTTCCGGTGTGCTTCCACAGCACGCGCCTACCACATCGACGCCCAGCGCCCGCATTCGAAGTGCGTAGGTTGCCATCACCTCTGGCGTTCCGTCGTAGGAGATGGCACCATCCTGCCAGAAAGGCAGACCCGCGTTGCTTTGCGCCATCAACACCACACCCTCCGGTCGGGCCTGGCTCATCTCAAAAATGATGCGTTCGATTTCGTCAGGTCCGTTGCCACAGTTGGCGCCTATCACCGTAATGCCCCACTCGTGCAGGGTTGCGACAGCCTGCGCAGGGCTGACACCCATCATGGTGCGGTAGTTGGTATCGAAGGTCATCGTTACTGCGATTGGCAGGTCGCACGCCTGGCGTGCTCCCTCGATGGCGGCGCGCACCTCGTCCAGGGAACTCATGGTTTCGATCAAAATGAAATCGGCGCCGCCAGCTGCCAACCCGGCCACTTGCCCGGCGAACGCCTCACGCGCCTCGTCGAAAGTCATCGTGCCCAGTGGTTCGAGCATTTCGCCCGTCGGGCCCACCGAACCGGCGACCAGCCGCGACTCGCCCGCAACCTCACGGGCCAGCGCTGCTGCCGCCTCGTTCAATTCGAAAACCCGATCCTGCAGATTGTGTAGCTTCAGGCGATAGCGTGTGCCACCGAAGCTATTGGATGTAATAAAATCACTGCCTGCGTCGGCATAACCCTGATAGACATCCCGAACAACAGCAGGATGGGTCACATTCCAAAGCTCGGGAGCACTGCCATCGACGTGCCCGGCAAGCTGAAGCATGGTTCCCATTGCACCATCGCCCATGACAACTGGCTTCATGCTGAGATATTCCAACAGACGATCACTCATGATACTCTCCTCGTCTACCCCTTATCGTCTCAGTCCCGTGTTCTCGGCTGCACTTTGATTCCCATCAGGGCTTTGGCAGTCTCCACAGCAACACCGGCATCCGCGCAGTAGGCATCAGCACCGATATCTTCCGCAAAGGCACCGGTCAGAGGCGCCCCACCAACCAATACCTTGACTTCATCCCGCAGTCCTTCAGTCTTTAGCCGCTCGATGACGACACGCATGTAGGGCATGGTTGTGGTCAACAGTGCCGACATACCAAGAAGGTCGGCCTTGTGTTCGCGCAAGGCTGCCAGGAACTGGTCGACATCCACGTTGATTCCAAGATTGAAGACCTCGAATCCAGCCCCCTCCAGCATCATCGCCACCAGGTTCTTGCCAATGTCATGGATATCTCCCTTGACGGTACCGATAACCACCGTGCCCGGAGGCTCCGTCTCCTTAGACTCCGTTAGCAATGGGCGCAGGATCTCCATGGCACCCTTCATAGCCTTGGCCGCCATCAGCACCTCAGGCACAAATAGAATGCCATCCCGGAAATCCTCGCCGACCAGTTCCATGCCGCCGATCAGACCATATTCGAGAACCTGTCCCGGTGTCTGACCTCGCTCGTCCAACGCGTCGTTGGTAGCCGCCACAACCTCGTCGCGCAGGCCGTCGTAAAGATCATCCTGCATCCGCTCGTAGAACTCCTGAAGGTCTTCGGGAAGGGAGTCAAAAGTATCGGTCATATCAATCAATCTTTCTCAGTGCGTTGCTGGCGCCTGCGCCGGCTGGCCCGCCGCGAACGCGCGCCAATCTGGTTTTTCGCTTCGCTGCCATTTGACGATGGCACGATGACCCGTTGGGCCATTGCCTCGTTCAGGATCGGATCGAGATGTGGGTGTGAATCTTTTACATGGGGCAGGTAGAGAGCAGCTACAAACTCATCCTGAAATGCAGGATCGGTCGCAGTTTGAATATGCTCGATAGTCTCAGCCAGCTGAGCTGCTTCAAGCCGCGCTGCCCTGTCCAGCAACAGGATCAAGGCACCGTCGCCGGCAGCATTTCCCACCGCTGTCACCTGTTGGAGATCGCAATCGGGTATCAAGCCCAGGACCATCGCGTGCTCTGGGCTGATGTAGGAGCCAAAGGCCCCTGCCAGCACAATACGGTCCACCTCCCGGACGCCGTAATGTTGCATGAGCAGTTTGGCACCGGCATACAGGGCTGCCTTGGCCAGTTGAATAGCCCGAACATCGTCGGCATGGATGACGATCTCACGCCCTGTGCTGGTCTCGTGAGCCCAGGCCAGCACAAAATAGGATTTCAGACCATCCTTTTTCAGCCGGGAGGTGGGCGCCTCTGCGACGAATCGCCCCGAGGGATCGATCAGTCCCGCCAGGAAAAGCTCGGCAACCCCTTCGATGGTCCCGCTGCCGCAGATTCCCGCCGGCAGGATCACCCCCTGCAGGGACGCGCCCTGCCGCCTGGCCGATAGATCAATCGCTTCAGGCCTTTGTCCGTCACCGGCTGGATTATCACCCGATTCGATCCAGTCCTCCCGGCCAATAACCTTGAAGCGCACCCCCAACGTTGCAGGGTCGATCCGCACGCGTTCGATGGCACCTGGTGCAGCCCGCATACCATGGCGAATCTGGGCGCCTTCAAAGGCGGGGCCCGTCGGCGACGAGGCCGACAGCATGCGGTCCCGGTTACCCAGGACGATCTCGCCATTGGTTCCCACATCGATCAACAGGGTAATATCCCGGCGCTCGTAGGGCTTCTCTGCAATGATTGCCGCCACATTGTCTGCACCCACATAGCCTGCTTCGATGGGAGGCACGTGAACATAGGCGCCCCGATTCACCACCAGTCCCAAGTCCCGGGCCTTGATATCCAGCGCTACCTTGATCGCAGGCGCAAAGGGAGACCCGCCCAACTCCTCGGGGCTGATGCCGAGAAAGATGTGGTGCATGACGGTATTGCCCACGACCACCATGTCGACCACGTCGGCCGCAACGATGTCGGCGGAAGCCGTCGCGTCTGCCACAAGACCGCTGAGAGCATCCACCACGGCCCGATTCAGCCGATCCAATCCATCGCCATGCTCCATGACGAAGGAAATCCGTGACATCAGGTCCTCGCCGAAGCTGATCTGGGGATTCATGGCGCTTTCGGTGGCCAGGACCTGACCCGAGCGCAGTTCGGTCAGATGGGCGACCAGCGTGGTCGTGCCCACATCGACAGCGACACCATAAGCCTGTTCATGATAACCGGATTGAACCCGGATCACCTCTTTTTCCTGCCAGACCGTGGCGGTTACCTTGCCCCTCCCTTTGCGAAGGGCAGGCTGGATCGTGGCAAGAACCACGGAATCGAACCTCAGCCCCTCCAGATCAAAGCGCTCTTCCAGTTCATCCCGCAAGCGCGCCCAGTCACTTCGTTCATCCTCCAGGCTGGCCGGGGGCAGTTCGACATAGCACAGCCGGATGGTCGGATTGACCTCAATAGCGCGCTCGGTGACATCCTTACGCACAACCTGTTTGTGGGCCCGGCTGGATTCGGGCACGGTCACGACAAGATCACCCTCAACCAGCGCTGCGCAACTGAGACGGCATCCGGGTTTGAGACCCTTGCGTTCGTGGTAATCCCGTTCCCGTTCCGATTCAGCACTCACATGATCGGGGGAAGAACGAATGTCGTAGCGGGCAAAACTGCCCTCTTCGATCTGCACCTGGCATTTACCACAGGTCTGGCGTCCACCACAGATAGACTCGATCTCGACGCCTGCCTGGCGCGCGGCAACCAGCAACGACGTACCGGCGGTCACTTCCTCCCGCCGGCCGGCAGGCTGGAACACCACTCGAAATGTTTTTTGCTCAAGGTTTTTTTGTGACACCTGAATACCTTCGGCAGAATGACTTCCCATGATTTACTCACCGGAGTTACGCACTTAAGCGGAAAATACGGGTCAAATGCCGCCCTTCGACAAGCTCAGGATGTCATTTGACCCGTTCGCGCAGTTCAACACACATGCTGATCCGGCACAACCAAAACATTGTATCAGCCGCTCCAGGGGCTGTCAAATCTCTCTGCGAATTGCAACGGCGCTGCGACTGCTCGAAACATATGCCACAAACGGCCCCGGAATCCGTTTAACCAAGAGGGGAGTTACACCGTTTCCTGCTGTCGAAGTACAGGCTTAATCCCCGAACCGTTCCCTCGGCATGAAACCCTGGACATCACCTGCTGGAGGTTGCCATGATCGTTCGAAAACACCGGCTCAACCTGATCCTTACGTTGCTCATCATCGCATCACTGCTCAGTACATCCCTCAGTCTGGCCGCCCCCGCAGGTGAAACAGCGTCCGCACCGCTGCCGGAACCTGTTTCCAGTCCCCCACCAGGAAGAAATGGGCTCGGGCTGGGCCGCGCAGAAAATGGCAACCCGGCCGATATCCCGGTCCAGATGGTGGACGGTGTCAACGTCACCAACGGCAATCTCCTGATCGGCGACATTCACTTCCAGTTCAACGGTCAGGGACCCACCTTTGCGCTGCAGCCGGTTTACAACAGCCAGGCCGATCCCGACCTCTCGCTCTACACGCCATTGGGGCGCAAGTGGACCCACAATCTCAACGATTATATTACTTTTGGTCCGGAAGGCGACCTGGCGCTGCACAAGGGCGACGGTGAGGTAATCAGCTATCCCCTCACCTGCCGGCAGGATGTGAATCGCTCTCGTGGCCAGATCGATGTGATCGATATTCAGTTGACAGCCGAACACTGGAATACCGCCCTCGGCGATCCTGGCTTCGAGGCCATCTACGATGTCGAGCCTCCGCCCGCCGGCGATGGCCAGGTGAACATCCGGGATATCCAGGTGGTGGCTGCGGCTTTCAACAGCTACTGCTACCAGGTTGATCCAGCCTACTGGCTGTGGGAGGGACCGCCGGCCGATGCCATCTACAGCGAGATCGTTGCGCTGCCCAGCGGCGATTTTGAACTTCACACCCGCGAGGGCCTGGTCAAGACCTTCTTCTCCCCGTTGATCCCAGATCCGATTGCAGGCAAACTGCAGAGCGTTCTCGACCGCAACGGCAGCGGTTATGTGCTCAATTACGCTCCAGACGGCCTTCTGATGGACGCCGGTGATACCAGCGGCAACACGTTGCAATTCTCCTACGATATGACCGTCTGCCCCATGCCGGTGATCGAGCAAGTCTCCGACCACACCGGACGCGAGGTAAACTATCTCTATGACAACAGCTCCTGCGACCTTATTTCCGTGAGCCGATACGGCGTACCCTGGCGAGACTATGCCTACCAATTTGGTACCAGCCTGTTGATGCAACAAGCCGACGCGATGGGTGCGACGACCGAATACGACTACGACGCGGACTCCCGTCTGATGACTCTGCGTCTTCCCGACACATCTCACCCCCAGGCCTACGGCTATCCGGGGCCGGGAATCACCCATGTCATGGATGCCATCGGCAGGCTGACGGAGTACCACTACAGCCCCATGAGCAAGATCCAGCAGATCGTCCAGGCTGCCACCGGTCACACTATCGCCTATGTCTACGATGGCCGCGGCAACCTGGCCCACCTGGGTGGTCCCGACGGCAACGACTACGGCTACGACGAACGAGGCAACCTGCTGCGCATCGAATCGGCCCACCCCGATCCGGCTGATCCAACCCGGCTGGAGACGCTTTTCACCTACGACGCCTGCAACCAGGTGCGAACTACCACCGATGCCATGGGCCGCACCACTGAGAATGTCTACGATCCGGCAACCTGTCACCTGGAAACCATGATCGATCCCATGGGCCACGCTACCCAGTTCGTCAACAACAGCCAGGGCCAGCCCGTGGAGATCACTGACGCCGCAGGTCGCGTGACCACCAACGTCTACGATCCTAACGGCAACCTGATCCAGACCGAGGATAATGCTGGCAACATCACCCACATGGGCTACGATCTCCTGAACCGCAGGATCGAGGAGACGGATGCCGCCGGACACCTGACCACTTTCCAATATGACGACTTCGACCGCCAGACCAGGATCATTGCGCCTCCCGGCCCGGGTCCCCGGGAGACGGTGATGGTCTATGACAACGTCGGCAACCTGGTGACTTCCGTCAATCCGGATGGAAATGCAACCGGCTACGGCTACGATGGCCGCGGCAACAAGCTCTCGGTTACCGACAGCCTGGGCAACGTCACCCGTTACGAATACGACGATCCCGACCGGCTGATGCAAGTCACAGATCCAATGGGTCGCATCACCCGCATCGACTACGATGCCCTCAACCGTCCCATCACGGTGACCGCCAACACGACGGCCCTCTTCCCACAGATTACCGAGCTGAGCTACGATGATCCAGGCCTGACCCGCCGCGTCACCAATGCCAACGGACACACGACGACCTTTGAACTCGACCGCGCCGGCCGCGTCCTGCGAGTCACCAACCCGGATGGCACAATTGCAACCCAGTACGAATACAACCTTGCAGGGGAAATGCTGTCCGTGGTGGATGCCCTGGGCCGCATCGAATCTTCCGAGTACGACGATGCCGGACGCAAAATCACTGACACCGATGCGCGCAGCTTCACCACTGGCTACGAATACGACGCCGTGGGCAATGTCATCAGCGTGAGCAACGCCCGGGGCTACATTACCCAGGTCGAATACGATCACGGCAATCGAATCACCGCCGTGCACGACCCGCTGGGTGGCGTCACCCAGATGGACTACGATGAGTTGGGTAACCTGCTCGTCGTCACCGATCCCGACAGCAACGCTACCAACTTTGGCTACGACGAGACGAGCAACCTGATCACCGTCACCAATCCATTGAACGAGATCACCCTGCTGGAGTACAGTGCTGCCGGCCAGCGGACAGCGCTTGAGTCCCCCGAGGGCCTGCGCATCGAGTTCGACCTGGATTCTCTCGGTCGCGTCCTCACAGAACGCAAACTGGGCAGCGATGGATTGCTGGCTGAGGTCAGTTTCCAATATGACGCGATGGGCAACCGTTTTGAGATGATCGACGCCAACGGATTCAACTGGAACTATGACTACGACGACTATGATCGGCTAATAGGCAGCACCGATCCCCTGGGCAACACCACCGGCTACGAGTATGACCCGCTGGGCAACCTGATGCACAAGAGTTTGCCCGACGGCACAGGTATCGCCTACAGCTACGACGACCTGAACCGCCTGGGACGCACCGACTATGCTGATGGCAGCTACGTATCTCAGCTCTACGACGCCATGGGCAACGTGGAAAAGGTCGAGTCCTTTGCAGCAGGTGGCCTGCTGGAAGCCAGCACAGACTTCGACTACAACGAACGCAACCAGGTAATCCAGGTTTCGGGTCTCATCTCTCCGACCCTCAGCTACGGTATCGATTACCACTACGACGAAGTTGGCAATCCCCACCACAAAGAGTATATCCTGCCCGACACCTCCGGGCCCATCATGGTCGAACAACTGTGGGATGAAAACAACCGCCTGGTGACCATCACCCGCACAGAGGGACTTGCCACAGCGGTAGCGGAAAAGGACTACAGCCCGGCAGGCCAACTCGTCGGGTCCAAGTTCAGCAGCGAAGCCTCCCTCTCCGCCTTTTCCTCCTACGGTCGCGACCCCGCCGGCCGGCTCCAGTCCATTCAACACTGCTGGGACCTGGCCTGCAGCACCCTGTTTTCCCAATATGACTACAGCTACGACCAGGATGGCAACCGCACGTCCGAATTGGTGACCAAAGACGGTCTCCAACACCAGATCGAATATGAATTCGATGGCCTGAACCGGCTGAGCGGCGAGAGGCGACTAGAGGCCCATCCGCCGGGATTGGTTTTTTACGACACGACTTACTCCTACGATCCGGTTGGCAACCGGATCAGCGAGACGGACGGCAACGACCTGATCACCTATGTCCACAACGCGGCCGGCCAGATAGAATTGAAGGAGATTGCCGGCGCCCTGGATGACACCATCCTCTACATACATGACGACAACGGCAACCTGGTGCACCGGGAAAGCCTGATCTTGCCTCCTCCCGCGGGTGTCCTAGAGGATCTCGAATATGACGCGGAAGGGCGCCTGGTCTCCTATTGGGAACCGGCGGTCAGTACGCCGACGGTCTACACCTACGATGGCCTGGGCAACAAGATCTATGCGCGGGATGCTATCCTGGGAGATGGCAAGGCCTATCTCTACGACGGTCCCAACGTGGTCGCCGAGTACGCGGTCGATTCGCTGGGCATCCCTTCCCTGGAGAGCACCTACCTGTTTGGCCAGGAGATCGATGAAGCGCTGGCCCGCTTCGATCCGTCGATGTTGGAACCCAGTTTCTACCTTCGGGACGCGCTGGGCTCGACACGGCAGATCATCGATCCCTTCGGGGGTGTCTGGAACGACTACGAGTACACCGCCTTTGGCGAACTTTTCGCTGAATCGGGCACGCTGCCCAACGACATCCTCTTCACAGGGCGATGGCGCGACCCGGCCAGCGACCTCTACGACTTCCGCACCCGCGTCTACGATCCCGACGACGGCCGTTTCCTGCAGAAGGATCCCATCTACGAAGGGCTCATCCTAGCCCCATGCGTTGCCTGCTGGCAGAACCCACTGGAACTGTTTGAGGTGATGCCGCTCTACGGCTACGTCGGCAACAACCCGGCCACCTACACCGATCCCACCGGCGAGCAGTGGTGGTTCTGGCGTCCCTGGTGGTGGCTCAGCGGACCGGTCGACTACGTGCCCTATGCCTGGTGGGGCTGGTGGTACAGTCCCTGGGGCTGGGCTGGCCTGCGTTGGTGGTGGTGGCGCTGGTGGTGGCCCGCCAATCCCTTCTGGGGAGGTTGGTGGTGGTGGCAGTGGCGCTGGTGGTGGGGAGGTTGGTGGCTTCCCTACTGGGGCAACGCCTGGTGGCCATGGTGGTGGGGCGGCAACTGGTGGTGGTGGCCATGGTCGATCGGATGGGGCTGGTGGTGGTACCCATGGTGGTGGGGCGGCTGGTGGTGGCCCTGGTGGTGGTTCAACTGGCGCGGCTGGTGGCACTGGCACTGGTGGTGGCCGCTCAAGTGGGCCTGGTGGTGCGGTTGGTGGTGGCGCTGGTGGTGGCCCTGGTGGTGGGGCGGCCGGTGGTGGCCCTGGTTCTGGTCCAACTGGACCGGCTGGCGACTGGGCTTCTGGCTGGGGATGGTGGCCCTGGTGGGGCGGCCGTTGCGGGTGGCCATGGTGGCGTCCCTGGCGCCCCGGGTGGTGGGGCACATGGTGGTGGGGTCCCTGGTACGGCTGGACCGGTTGGTACCGTTGGCCCAGGTGGTGGGGTGGCTTCTGGTGGCCCTGGTGGCGACACTGTCGCTGGAGTCTTTGGCCCTGGTGGTGGGGCAACTGGTGGCTCTGGCGCCCCTGGTGGCGACCCTGGCTGTGGCGTCTGTGGTGGCAGCCATGGTTCTTCCGATGGCCCAGCTGGCGCTGGTGGTGGGTGAACGGTGGTCGGAAAACAGCGGACCACGGACGGCTGACGGCGGTCAACGCTCGGCAGTCAGCGGTCCTCGGTCGGTAGAACTGCGTAACATCGATGACTAACATAATTCCAGGTGCCGCAGACGCAGCGCCTCAAGCCGCCTGACATCCACCGTGACCCCCAGTCCGGGCCCATCGGGCAGCGAGATGGTTGAGTCTCCGTTCAGTTCGAAGTTGGGTTCGGCAATATCCTCTTTGTAGTAGCGAGCCGAGGCAGAGATATCGCCCGGCAAGGTGAACGTGGGCAGGGTGGCCAGCGCAACGTTGGCCGCCCTGCCCACGTTTGTCTCCAGCATTCCCCCGCACCAGACGGGCACGCCTCGCGCCAGGCACAGGTCGTGGATCTCGATGGCTGCGCTCAGGCCGCCAACCCTTCCCACCTTGATGTTGACGTTCCGGCAGGCGCCGAGATCCAACGCCCAGCGGGCGTGCATCGGTGAATGGATGCTTTCATCGAGACAGATGGCTGTCTCGATCTGCTGCTGGAGTAGGGCATGATCGACGATATCATCGTGATGCAAAGGCTGCTCGATAAGCAGCAACTCGAACTCATCCAGAGCCCGCAGGGTTTCGATATCGTCGAGGGAGTAGGCAGAGTTGGCATCCACCTGAAGCAAGTAATCGGGCCAGCGCTCGCGCACAGCCCGCACCGGAACGATGTCCCACCCAGGTTTGATCTTCAGCTTTAGTCGCCGGTACCCCTCAGAAACAAACCCTGAAACCACCTCCAGAAGCTCCGGCACCGTTTCTTCGATACCCACGCTGACTCCCACCGGCACCCGATCGCGAACACTGCCGGGCAGCATCGTAACCAGAGGAAGGGAGTCGGCCGTTGCCAGCAGATCCCACGCGGCGTTCTCCATGGCCGAACGTGCCATGGGATGGCCTCGAACAGGCCTGAACCTGGCCACAACATCGCCAGGCGAGCGGATATCCTCGCCCAGGAGCATGGGCGCCAGGTAGTCCTCCATGACATGCCAGTTGGTATCGATGGTCTCGTAGGAGTACCAGGGGCCGCCAAAGGCCGCGCTTTCGCCCCAGCCGGTTGCTCCCTGGCTCTGCATGGAAACCAGGATACACAAGCGGGTCAGTTCCCTGCCGAAACTGGTTTCGAAGGGATGGGCCAGGGGTAGTTCAATGAGATGTAGCTGAATGCGTTCGATGATCATGGAGCGATTGAATCCTTTTCAGGTGACAGCAATTCCGCTTTGGAATCGGGATAAACCAACTGTCTCATTTGGCATTATCTCTCTGCAGGCACCTACCTTACCACATTTCAGCCCGTTTTGAGTACTCCGTGATCCTCGTTGTTCGGGATCATTCTTACTGCAAGGAACCTGGGGATGCTGCGGTCCGCGGTCAATTGCTGCGCAGCGCACTAGACAATCCGCCGGAAAAATGATAGAATCGGATTGATGGGATGGCCCGTCAAGGAGACGCAAGACGTGAGTAGCAAGCGCAAAGAACCGCAGAAATTCCTGCGTGGTATTGCCGCGGTTTCCGTGGCAATATCATTGCTCGCGCTTGTTATGCTTCTTCCAGCTTCCACGTTGGCAGCGCCGGCCACGGAACCCACCCTGAACTGCGCAGAAATCCTTTGGCACTCGCTCACCGGCACGCCGAAAACCTTGCGGAACTGCATTACCCCCAACTTATTCGAGGCCGATGCTGCCGAAACTGCAACCACCTTCTTGAAGCGCCATCGATCCCTCTTTGGCCTCCCGGTGGGGCTTCCCGACCTGGCCCTGGTGTCAGTGAAACACGGCCTCGATAGCAGCCACGTTCTCTTCCAGCAGACATACAACGATCTTCCCGTATATGGCGCCTATGTGTCCGTGCACCTCGATAAAGATGATCAGGTTCAGGTCCTGCACAATGGCTATCTCGCAGAGATTCAGGTGCCCGACGACCAGGCCTCAGTATCAGCCGTAGAAGCGGTTCAGATCGCCCGGGACGCTATCGGCTTCAACGCGCCTCGCAACGACAGCCCGGCGCCGGTGAAGGAGATTTTGCCCCGGGGACACGATCACGGCCGCCAGATATGGCGAGTGATGGTCATTGCAGCCGATCCCCAGGGGGATTGGGAAGTGCTGGTGGATGCCCTCTCGGGTGACGTCATAAAACGCTACAACCGACTCGTGTTTGCTCGCGGTCGCGTTTTCCAGTCCAGCCCTGCCCAACAGTCGGAGGCGGGTGAGCCCGATCTGCAAACGCTCCCGTTGCAGGGCCTGGACGACAGCGGCTGGCTACGCGGCGAGCATGTCGATGTCACCCAACCAGAGGGGTATATCCCGGCCCAGGCCTTCTCGGTCGACGGCGAGTTCATCTACAATCCCGATGATCCCCGCTTCGAGGAAGTGATGGTTTACTATCACATCGACTCCACGCAGCGCTATATCGAAAGCCTGGGGTACAGCGACGAACACGATCCGCCCAATGGCATTCGTGATCGTGTGACCAACGCCAGTGCCCACTGGTTCGATCTGGACCAATCCTTCTACAGCGTCAGCGACGATGCACTGCACTTTGGCGATGGCGGCGTACAGGACGCCGAGGATGCCGACCTCATCGTCCATGAATACGCCCATGCCCTTCAGCATGATCAGCTGGCTTGCTGGGGGGGCGGCGACATGGAGATCATCGGCGAGGGTTTTGGCGATTACCTGGCTGCCAGCCGCTTCGCCAGCCAGAGCGAGGACCCTGCCTGTATCGCCGAATGGGACAGTACCAGCTATGCTTCGGGCCCACCTTACTGCCTCAGGCGAGTCGATCGAAACCGCCAATACCCTGAAGGACTGTCGGGAGACACCCACACCGACGGGGAACTGTGGAGCCGGATTCTCTGGGATCTGCGCAGCCATCTGGGGTCACAGGCGGCGGACACCCTGGCGCTGGAAAGTAACTATTACCTGCCCTGCCAGGCATCGTTGGCAGATGCCGGGCGGGCGCTGCTGGATGCCGGCGTCAATCTCTTTGACGGCGCCCACCAGCTTGTCATCGAAGAGGTACTGATGTCCCGTGGTCTCCTGGCATTGCCGGCACCAACAATTGCATTGGCAACCAACGGGGACCTGATCGCCCCGCACAACCTGGTTCCCATCGCGGAAGAACCCAATCACAGCCTGCCGGCGTCTTATGAGGTCCAGTACACGCTGGAGGGCAATGCTTCCGACGACCGGCTTGACACGTTCAATGGCGGGCTCCCCGTCGATTACGACACCTTTGGCAACGAGGAATGGCTGGCCGAAAACAACTCGATCCGGCCGGGCGCCATCGGCCACAACCAGAGCAGCAACCTGACTCTTGACGTGAGCCTGACCAGGCCGGGCGAACTCAAGTTCCGCTACAGGGTGAGTTCCGAGCAGGGATGGGATAAGCTGGCATTTTTCGTTGACGATACGCTGTTGCTGGAAACCAGCGACAACGCCGTATGGAAGCGTTTCAGCACGACCCTCTCCCCCGGATCGCACCGGCTCTGGTGGCGCTATAGCAAGGATAGCACCCTGAGCAGCGGCCAGGATACCGCCTGGATTGACGATCTGAGCATCGAGAACGTACAATCGGCTGTCTGGCAGGACGCCACTTTGGTCGAAACTGCCCCGGTCGACGGCATATTGACCTGGCGGGTTCCGGAAGAAAATACCTTGGAGGGGGCGATCCGCATGCGCACCGTGGTAGACGGCTTGACCAGTCCATGGGCCACGGCCAGCGAACGGGTGTGGATCGACGAACCGACAGCGGTCGAGGTCAGCGATTTCGAAAGCCAGCCGATGCAGGCTGACTATTCCGGCTGGGGAACCACGGGGGCTCTGATTCTGCTGACTGCTCTGAGCCTGGCAGCACTGATTCTACTGACGCGGCGAGGCCATTTCACCTCTTAACCCGCCGCGGCCACGCCACAGCTTTCCTGAATGAAGGCAACAATGTCCTGGGTGCTGGTACCCGGGCCAAACACGCCGTCCACCCCCGCCTGCCGCAGTGCTTCGATATCGTCATCGGGGATGATACCCCCCACAAGAACGAGCACATCATCCATGTCATGATCGTGCAGCAGTTCGATGACGCGAGGACAGAGGGCCATGTGGGCACCCGACAGAATGCTCAGGCCCACCACATTCACATCTTCCTGAAGTGCGGCCTCTGCGATCATCTCCGGTGTTTGCCGGATTCCGGTATAGATGACCTCGAATCCGGCATCGCGAAGCGCCCGGGCAACCACTTTGGCGCCCCGGTCGTGGCCGTCCAGGCCAGGCTTGGCCACAAGCACACGGATTTTACTTTCAGCCATCGAAAAATTCCTCCATTATCCCAACCTGGACAAGCCAAGAGGAACGCTGATTACGCAGACCTCTGGCACTCTGGCAGTCCGATACTCCGATACTCTGCCATCCGCCCGCTGTTTGCCCTAAAAGTACACCGGTTCGTGGTATTCGCCAAAAGCGACGCGCAGAACGTCGCAGACCTCGCCCAGAGTAGCATAGGCCTCGACACACTCCAGGATCGGCGGCATCAGGTTGACTTCGTCCCGGGCAGCGTCGGCCAACCGGCCCAGAACCTGCTCCACCTGGTGGTTGTCCCGTTCAGCCCTGACCCGCCCAAGACGAGCCAGCTGTCGATCATAGCCATCGGGATCCATCTCCAGAAGCGGGATGGTAAAAGGTTCGTCCGTCTGGAACCGGTTTACCCCCACGATGGTACGGGCGTTCTCTTCGATCTCGCGCTGCGCGACATAGGCCGCCTGGGCAATTTCCCGCTGGAAGAACCCGGTCTCGATGGCCGGAATGACCCCCCCAAACCGGTCGATTCGCTCGAAGTAGTCGCCGGCCTCCCGCTCCAAACGATCGGTCATCGATTCGACGAAGTAGGAGCCAGCCAAGGGATCGATTGTATTCGCCACACCACTTTCGTGGGCAATGATCTGCTGGGTACGCAGCGCAATCGTCGCAGCCTGCTCCGACGGCAACGCCAGCGCTTCGTCCTTCGAATTGGTGTGTAACGACTGGGTGCCGCCCAGCACTGCGGCCAGCGCCTGGATCGCCACCCGTACGATGTTGTTTTCCGGTTGCTGGGCGGTCAGGCTCACACCGGCTGTCTGGGTATGAAAGCGCAGACGCCAACTCCGGGGATCCTTGGCGCCATATTGCACCCGCATGGCCCTCGCCCAGATCCGTCGCGCAGCCCTGTATTTGGCGATCTCCTCAAAAAAGTCGTTATGCGCGTTGAAGAAGAAGCTGAGCCGCGGAGCGAAGTCGTCCACATCCAGGCCCCGTTCAAGAGCCGCCTCCACATAGGCAAAGCCATCAGCCAGAGTAAACGCCAATTCCTGAACGGCAGTGCTGCCTGCCTCCCGGATGTGATATCCGCTGATGCTCACCGTGTTCCATAGAGGCAACTGCTCCGTACCGAATTCGATGGTGTCCACCACCAATCGCATGGACGGCTGAACCGGGAAGATATACTCCTTCTGCGCGATGTATTCCTTCAGAATATCATTCTGAATCGTGCCCCGCAGGCTGCGGCGCTCATAGCCCTGTTTCTCGGCCGCAGCGATATACATGGCCCAGATGATGGCCGCCGGCGAGTTGATGGTCATCGACGTAGTGAGCTCCTCCACAGGAATCTGGTCGAAGAGGATCTCCATATCAGCCAATGAACTGACAGCCACGCCACAGCGGCCAAACTCGCCCAATGCCTGCGGTGCGTCGCTGTCATAACCGTAAAGGGTCGGCATGTCAAAGGCAACACTCAAGCCGGTTTGGCCCTGGTCCAGCAGGTAACGAAACCGCTGATTGGTCTCCCCGGCGGTTCCAAAACCCGCGAACATGCGCTGGGTCCACAACCGTCCCCGGTACATGGAGGCATGGATGCCGCGCGTGAAGGGATATTCCCCGGGAAACCCCAGGTCCTCCAGGTAATCAAATCCGCCCAGATCGGCCGGCGTGTAGAGCCGTTCCACCGGCACCGAGGAACTGGTCTGAAACGCAGGCTGGCGCTCTGGGAATCGCTCAAGAACCGCAGCCAGTGTCGTCTTCTGCCAGCGTTGTTTTTTTTGATCGATCCTGGCCACGTCGTCGTGATCGCCCATGATCTGTGCCTCCGGAAAACCCACCAGATCAGAAACCGCTTGAGTTCACCTACGGTCTACCAACCGCCCGCTAATAAACTTGTGTAAAACACTGGCAATCAATGTTTGATACGGCAGCCCTTCCTCCAAGGCGCGCTTCTGCAGCGCCTCCAAGTCTTTGCTTGAAATCCTGATGTTCACCCGTCTATCTTTCCTAAAGGTGGCCGTGGCATATTCACTATAGGCTTTAACCTCTTCTACTACATTGCCGACTGATTGCCACTCATCCGCTTCATAGGATGCCAGCAATTCTTTTTCTTCCGCGTCCAGCTTTATTTCACTCATCTTTAGTCTGCCCTTTAAATACTTCCTCGTTGCTCTCCGGCTGGGTACGGTGGTTATCAAGAAAATTACCCGCTCACCTTCAACAAAGGGAACAAGACAGGCGTAATCATCGATATTGATGACAAAGATTTTCTGGTCTTTGTACTTTTCCTGGTTGGGATGCTCGACGATATCCAAAACGCGCCTTTTTCCAATATGAAATACGACTTCCTCAAAAGAAATATTGCGTTCAGCCTTCAACAATCGATTCTTTTCATTGTTCCAGGAAAAGTATCTCATGAACGGAATATAGCACGATGTGTGCTTTTTGGCAACAACTGTTTTGGTTTGGAGAAGATGGGCTGTGACTTGTTTTATTACGACTGCCCCTGGAACCCGTCTCCCGTCTCCGGCGCCTCGGGCCATTCGCCAGTCAGTGCTGCTTCCAGGCACTGAACCATGCTGCCAAAACGCATCTGCACCCCGCTGTGGGCAGGGGCGTAACAGGCCATCTTGCCAGCGTTGGTTGCCATGCGTTTGATACCCAAACTGCGAAGGGGGGCCACCACGCCGCAGGTATCGGCGATCACCTGTCCGCCGGCAGCCTCGATGGTGTTGACCCAGCCCGCCTCCCGCGCCCGGTCCCTGGTGATCCTGGCTGTCGTAACCCACAGCCGGGTTGACAGGGCCTGCCCATCTACCATCCCGGCAATGTGCTCGATCTCACTCAAACTGGCGTGAGGACATCCAAGTGTCACCAGGTCGATCTGGCGCAGATCAGGGTCGGCATCCATGATCCGAAATCCTGACTCAAGGCTGTTGACCACCAGCCGGCGGGCGTTTGGCCGCACCAGCGAGTCGCCCGGATCGAGGGCTTCCGGCGTGTAGCCGGCGATGTGATACAAAGCCACAGCACCATAGGCCGCCAGACCCGCACCCAGGGTCTTCAATCGATCCCCTGCTTCTCCGCCATCGGTGAGATTCCCGGGCAAGGCAGGGAGCCACTCGGCAAGATCAGCGAACCAGAGACAGCTGTTGCCCACCTGATTGCCCACAACATAGCTGAGCGCGCCGAAATCGGCGATACTCTTTACCGGAACCCTCAGCTCGACGACAACATCCGCCCGGCGCCGCTCGTCAAGGTGATAGCCATAGCGGGGCGTACGTCCGACAATGGCAGCTGCCAGCGCGGAAGGGCCGCCCTCCCGGTTGGTGCGTGCTCCAATCACCGAGTTGGCAAAGATGACCGCTGAGCTCTCCGCCCAGGCCAGATGATCGCCACGGGCCGGTGTATACTCGGGAAACAGATAAGGGGTACAGCTCAGTGTGGGTATGATGCCCATCTTCGTGAAGGCGTCGATTGCGCTGAGCTGGGGCAGTGCAAACTTGGGGTCGATCCCCATCTCCTGCCAGCGATCATACTCCATGCCCGCGGGGTTCAGGGTGGTCGCCACCCGAACGGTCGCGCCCTGGTCGGCCCACTCATTGAGAAATTCCACGCCGGCATCCCCCAGATTCTTGTAGCTTACCCCGGCGATTTGGGCATGTGTGACCGGCACCAGGTCGGGGGCATCGTAGATGCGCCCCAACGTTGCAACGATCTCCATGGCTCGTTGCACACCTGGTCCCGCCTCGCCATCCAGAAGAGCCTGTTCCTCGGCCGAAAGTACTAATGCCATATCCTGTCCTCAGTCGGTCTCAACTGTTTCGTTCGACAGTAGAAATCCTGCTGTCAGCTTTGATCCGATTCTATGGTAGAATAGATAGGCTGGCAAATCGCCACGTCTGACCTGAAACAGCGAGGTTTCACATGCACGATGCAGTGATTATTGATGCAGTTCGTACGCCGGTAGGCCGCCATGGCGGCGCGCTGGCCTCCGTTCGCCCCGACGATCTTGCCGCCATTGTCGTCGCGGCATTGGTCGAGCGTACCGGCATTGACCCCGGTCTGGTGGAAGAGGTTTACCTGGGATGCGCCAACCAGGGTGGGGAGGATAACCGCGACATTGCGCGTATGGCCCTTCTCCTGGCCGGTTTTCCCCAACATGTTGCCGGTGTGACCTTCAACCGTCTCTGTGCCAGCGGACTGACCGCCGTCAATCAGGCCGCTCGTGCCATCAAGGTGGGCGAGGGAGAGGCCTTTATCGCCGGAGGTGTCGAGTCGATGAGCAGGGCGCCCTTCGCGGTGGCGAAGGCCGAGCGTGCCTATCCCTGGGGCCACCAGACCATGTGGGACACGACCCTGGGATGGCGTTTTCCCAATCCCCGTATGGAAGCCCTCTTTCCCCTGGAACCGTTGGGCGAAACTGCCGAAAACATCTACGATTTGAGCTGCCAACCCAGGCAGGATACTTCCCAGGACTCCGGTAAAACCGGTGCCGGCGGGTCTATCAGCCGCGAGGAGCAGGATGCCTTCGCCCTGGAGAGCCACCGGCGCGCCGTGGAAGCGATTCGAACCGGTCGATTCCGGGAAGAAATCGTACCGGTCGAGGTGCCTCGACGTAAGAAACCCCCGATCATGGTCGATACCGATGAACATCCCCGCTACAAGCGCAACGAAGAGGGCGACCTGCTGCTGGATTCCAGCATGGACAAGCTTGCCCGCCTGCGGCCTGCTTTCCGCCAGGGCGGCACGGTAACCGCGGGCAACGCCAGTGGGATCAACGATGGCGCGGCGGCCCTGCTTCTGATGTCGGCCCATTCGGCTGAGGTCCAGGGCCTTCAGCCGTTGGCTCGTATCGTGGCATCGGCCGCGGCGGGGGTCGATCCCCGTACCATGGGGCTGGGGCCGGTGCCGGCTACCAGAAAGGTTCTCGAACGAGCGGGCCTGAACATGGCTGACATCGGGTTGATCGAGATCAATGAGGCCTTTGCGGTGCAGTCGCTGGCCTGCATGCGCGAACTGAGCATGGACCCGGCGATTACCAATGTCAACGGCGGGGCAGTGGCCCTGGGCCATCCGCTGGGCTGCTCCGGCGCACGTATCATGACCACGCTGCTGCACGAGATGAAACGGCGCAACGCTGAAGGAGCCGCTATTCGCTACGGCCTGGTAACCCTGTGTGTGGGCGTTGGCCAGGGTGAATCAACCATTGTAGAGTGGGTCGGTCGCTAATAGCGCGCGGCCAGCAGCCGTTTGGCGAAATGTTCACCTCGCGGCAGACCGCTCTTGCGCATGTCCTCGGCCACCATCCCGACTTCATAGTTTACGCGGTATTGGGCCACGTGCCAGCGGCCGTTTGACCAAGTCAAAACGCTGTAGGCGGCCCGGGTGTCACCGTCGCGCGGCAGTCCTACACTGGCGATGTTGACCAATAACCGGCCGCGCCATTGCCATACCGCCGGCACGTGGATGTGCCCGAAGGCCAGCACCCGAAATTCCTCGTCGCCGATCACACTGGCTAATTCCTCGTCGGTCATATCGACCGAAACCGGATCATCCAGGTTGTGGGGATTGGCGTGCACGACGAGCAAATCCTGCCCAGGCGCCGGGCCAACCCGATGCTGGAAAGGTAACCGCCGCAGAAAACCGAGGTCGGCTGAGGTAAGATGATCCAACATCCACTTGCGCTGGTGCCAAAAACGTTTGGCTCTCTTCCCGGGAGGCAAAACCTGTTCGAAGTCATCCAGAAGAAAGCGATCGCAGTTCCCCATTAAGCAGATGGCGCCTCCCGCTGTGCCGGTGGGATCCTCCCGGCACAGGTCTCGAACATGCTGCAGTACCAGCCGGGGGCGCGGTCCGGCCCAGGCCAGATCCCCCGCACAGATCGTCAGGTCGTATGGGCCGTGGCGCGCGCTGTCCCCAACCACCGCCTCCAGAGCCTGTGCGTTGCCATGAATATCTGCAAATAGCAGAATCCGCATTTCAGCCTCGTTCCTGACCTGGTATTCCGTGACCGGTAATCGGTGATCCGACCCAGAACCGCGTCGAATCACATCCGATTACCGATTGCCGACCAGCGAAGCGGGCGCCACCCAGGTACCGCTCCTGTCACTCTCAACGATCGCTTCGATCACCCTCATGTTGGCGACAGCATCCTCGATGGCGGTGGGTACATCGGTGTCATCCAGGATGGCCTGAGACATGAGGTCACCCTGAATCGTGTATTGGTTCACAACATCGAAGAGGACCTCCTCGACATCATCACCCCTCTGCACCCAAATCCGGCACGGTTTGTCCCGCGGGGCATTGAAGGGTATCTCGATTTCTACCCGGCCTTCAGTCCCGAAGATATTGACCCGCTGGTAGGGCACCAACTGAGTCGAGGTGGTGAACGTGGCGGTTCCATCTCCGAAATCCATCAGGGCTGATGCCAGACGATCGGTTTCGAACTCAGGATCGTACTCGACGACTCCGCAGACCCGCTCTGGCTCTTTGCCGAAGATGAATCGAGCAAGGGAAATAGCGTAGCAGCCGATGTCCATCAAGCCACCCCCTCCGATATCAGCCATGTTGCGTACGTTATCCGGATCATCGTTGAAGTAGGAGAAGAAGGTCTGGATCGTGCGCAGTTCACCCAGGCTTCCATCCGCCACCAGCGCCTTGGCCGCCAGCCACTGGGGATGGTGGCGATACATAAACGCCTCCATGACCTTTTGATCTGAATGAGCTTTGGCCGCGTCAACCAACAGCTGGCCCTCGTCGGCCGTCAGCGCGATGGGCTTTTCGCACAACACATGTTTGCCCGCTTCCAGCGCCTTGATTGACCATGGCACGTGCAGATGGTTGGGTAATGGGTTGTAGACCGCGTCGATGTCGGGGTCGGCCAGCATGGCCGCGTAGGAACCGTAGGCCCTGGGTACCCCTAATCTGGTCGCGGCTGCCTGGGCTTTTTCCAAATCCCGCGAAGCAATGCCCAGGACCTCGACATTTTCTGCCTGCATCATTGCGGGAATCACCTTTTCGGTGCCGATGTTGGCTGTACTCAGGATTCCCCAGCGAACCTTTGTCATTTTTTTCTCCTTATCGAACCTACCAATGCTGTATCTGCTACCCTGAATTATATGTTGCGCCTCGTTACGTGGCAAACGTCAGCCCGCAGGCCCCTCTCCCGAACTTCCAGGAAGCTCACAGGTTCCCTCAACGTAGCAATTGTGACCAACTTCAGCCCATGCCCGGGCTATGCTATAATCCGATCATGAGCAAAGAGATGAGACCAGACTCCAACACGGCTGCCTTTGAAGACTCCCAACCGGAGGCGATACTGATTGTATTTCTTGAAAGCGGGGGAAGAGTCGAGGGCGTCTCCCTTCCTCCCTGGGCAAGCCAACTGGTGGACAGCGCGACCGAAGCCTATGCCAGGCTTGCCGTCCGACTGCAGGCGCGCCGCCACTATGACCGAATCATTGTCCTGCAGCACCAACAGGCCACCGAAACCAATCTGTGGATCAATCTGCTCGATGTGGGAAATGCAATCGTTGACATCCTGATGCTGGTCCATGGGCAGACGGGGTACGCCTGTGGCTACGCAAACCGCGAGGTCGGGGCCGACTTCTTCCAGGGAATGCGTAAGCTCAAAAAAACAGGAATCGCCGGTTTTCAACTGCGCGCAGTATACCAGATGAATTGTTATGGGGAATCGCTGGCCAGGGACTGGCTATCGCTGGGTGCGCAGGCTGTCAACGGTTCGGAGGGAGTTAACTGGCTGCCCGAACCCAGCCTGAGCATCTTTCTACTCAATTGGCTCGGGGGCGAACCGTTTCAACTGGCCGTGGATCGAAGCTACGATGTGGCGCAGCGGACGCTGAGCTCTGTCTGGCGTCCAAAACGAAACAACTCGGGCCAGCGACAGGTCCATCCCAAGATCGCATCAAGCCGCATGCATGTGTTGGGAGACGGCGACTTGACAATCAGCTGACATTCGCATCTGCCCCTTGCAGGATGCTCACTGCGCATGGGGAACGACAACGACCGCGACGGGAAACCTCAGCAGGCACGTCGACGCGGTCGGTAGCTTCTTAGTTTTTCTAACCGGATTTTTCGTTATTCGCCCGAACGGGTAGCTCTACAGCAATCGGCTCTGCGGGCCGTTTTTCGAACGCCAGGCGCTGTTCCCCTTCGTTCTCTTCATCGTCCACGACCGTCACCTCGACCGTGTCACCGGTCTGGAATTCACCCTTAAGCAGTTGTTTGCTCAAGGGCGACTCCACGTAACGCTGCAGAGCCCTGCGCAGCGGTCGGGCACCGAACTGGGAATCATAGCCCTTTTCGGCCAACCAGTCCCGAGCTTCATCGGTCAACTCAATGGTCAACCCCTGATCTTCCAGACGCTGGCCGATCTCCACCATCTGCAGGTCGACGATCTCCCGTACATCACTCTGGCTCAACGTATGGAAGATGATGATCTCGTCGATACGGTTCAGGAATTCCGGACGGAAGGTCTCCTTGAGACCACGTTCGATCTGCTGGTGAAGCTTGCGATCGTCCGCGTCCAGACCATCATCAGCGCTGCTGCTGAAGCCGAGCGCGCCGCCCTGTTTGGCATAGACCGTACCGATGTTGCTGGTCATGATAATGACTGTATTGCGAAAATCGACCACATGGCCCTGCCCATCGGTGAGACGTCCATCCTCCATGATCTGGAGCAACGTGTTCCACACCTCTGGATGGGCTTTTTCGATCTCGTCGAACAGGATTACCCGGAAAGGTCGACGCCTGACGGCCTCGCTCAACTGCCCCCCCTCCTCGTAGCCCACATAACCAGGAGGTGCGCCCATCAGACGGCTTGCGGTGTGGCGTTCCCGGTATTCACTCATATCGATACGCAACAGGGCGTCCTCGTCGTCGAACAGGAATTCCGCCAGCGCTTTGGCAAGTTCCGTCTTTCCAACGCCACTGGTGCCCAGAAAGACAAAGGAGCCAATGGGACGCTTCGGATCCTTCAGACCCGAACGGGCACGTCGCAAGGCATCAGCCAGAACAGCGATAGCCTCTTTCTGGCCAACGATGCGGTTCGCCAGCTCCTCCTCCATCCGAAGCAGCTTCTGAGCCTCCTCCTCCATCAAGCTGGTGACGGGAATACCAGTCCACGAGGCTACCACCTCGGCGATATCATCTTCGTCGACAACCTCGTCCAGGCCTGTCTCGCCATGCCAGGCCGTGCGAGCCATCTCATAATCCTGCTCCAACTTGATCCTGTCTACTTTGAAAGAGGCCGCTCGTTCGTAATCACGGGCAGCCCAGGCTGCCTCCTCCTCAAAAGAAAGTTTGGCAACCTTGCCCTTCAGTTCCTTCAGGCTATCGGGCATGGTGTATAGTGCCACCCGAAGCTTGGCAGCCGCTTCGTCGATCAAATCGATGGCCTTGTCAGGCAGTTTTCGCCCGGTAACGTAACGTTGCGACAATCGCGCCGCCGCAACCAACGCCAGATCGGTGTAGGTAACCTTGTGGTGCGCCTCGTAGCGGTCCCGAACGCCCACAAGAATTTCAATCGTCTCGTCGACGGTAGGTTCCTCCACGAAAATTGGCGCGAACCGGCGTTCCAGCGCAGAATCCTTTTCGATGAAGCGCCGGTATTCATCCAGCGTCGTCGCGCCGACGCAACGCAACTCACCGCGAGCGAGGGCAGGCTTGAGCATATTGCTGGCGTCGATCGCGCCTGACGCTGCACCGGCACCGACGACCGTATGCAGCTCGTCGATAAACAGGATGATCTCTCCCTCCGATTGCTGAATCTCTTCCAGGGTGGTCTTTAGCCGTTCCTCGAATTCGCCCCGGAATCGAGTACCGGCAACCATGGCGCCGAGATCCAGACTGACCACCGTTTTGCCCATGAGGGTTTCCGGAACATCGTCGTCGGCCACCTTCTGGGCCAGGCCTTCCACGATGGCTGTCTTGCCCACGCCAGCCTCGCCGATCAGCACTGGATTGTTTTTGGTGCGCCGGCTAAGCACCTGAATGACACGGAGAATCTCGGCATCCCGCCCGATCACCGGATCGAGTTTAGCCTCCCGGGCAAGCTGGGTAAGATCCCGGCTATATTTCTCCAACGTTCGGAACTTAGTCTCGGCTGCCGGATCGGTTACCCGTTGACCGCCCCGCATTTCCTCGATAGCGTGTTGGATGCGCTCTTTGGTCACGCCGGCATCCCGCAGAAAATTGGCAGCGGGCGTATTGCGCTCACTGGCAACACCCAGAAACAGGTGTTCCGTGGAGATATAGTCATCCTTGAGTTTACTGGCCTCCTCGTTTGCCACATCGATAACCCGCTTCAGGCGCGGTGTGATAAACACCTGGGATACCTGACCCGCGGGGGAGCCCGGGGCAGTCTTGGGCGCATTCTGCAGATGTTCATCCAGTTTGCCGCGGATCACGGGAGCCGGCGCGTTGAGCTGTTCAAGAATCTGGGTCGTCAAGCCATCCGGCTGCTCCAGCATTGCCAGGAACAGATGTTCCGTGTCGACCTGGCTATGTTGATAGCGTTGCAGGATCTCATAGGCTCGCATGGCCACATCCTGCGCCCGCTCTGTAAATCTATCAAAACGCATCATACTAAAATACCTCGTCCTTCTTGCTGCGATCGGTTTTTATCATTTTATCATGTTTTTTCTGAGACCGCGTGCCCCCGATTACGAAAACCGCGTGATCTAACACAAGTCTAACACAAGGTCCCCACCTGATCAGGTGCAACGCACTTGGTCCACAGAACCGAGCCGACTCGGTTTGAAACCCAACCGGATGATCCCCTGGATCCTGCTGAGAACGTGCGTTGCACCTCATTGCAACTCAGTAGCGCAACAGCGCTCCAACCGAGCCAATCTCTTTCAACCGTTCATTGTCATTGATAACCGTCAAGTCGATGCCCTGGGCGATGGCCCAACGGACCAGACTGTCCGCGGCATCGGGCAACACCCGCAGGTCTTTACCACACAGCGGGCAGCTGGGCATATCTTCAGCGCCCACGTAACCACAGTTGTCGCAACGATAGGCCGGCGCCGTAAATTCGTCATCCAGCAGCAAATGATGGGCGCGTCCGGCATAAACAGCCAACAGTGTATTGGTCAAACCGAGGGCCGCCGGGCCTCCTTTTGCTGCCGTTGTAATCAACTCATCTACCAATTCGTCCTTACGGGCCTCAGCCACTTCCCTGATCAAACCCATCGACTTTTCGCCGATCTCAGCAGCGTTTTCCGTCATGTCGGCGCTGATGGTACCCACCACAACCTGCTGGACGGCCTTCGGCAGCAGCGCGGCAAACTGGGCCACGTTGCTTTCGGTGCCTGCCAGAACAAGTCGCTTCACCTGACCATTCCTTACAAAGCCGGCGGTCATTTCGGCAGCTTCCTTCCAGTTGCGATAGGCAGCAGCATCCTCGTGTCGTTGGTAACGTGCAGCTGCCCAGCCGCCCTGTTTGTGGCGTTTTATGTCCTCGCCGGTAATGCCGCTGACCCCTTCCAACTCACCCATGAAGAACAGAAACATGTGCGCCCCCTCCTGTTCCACCAGCAATACACCATAACGGGCAAATGTATCCAGTGCGTCGCTGAGTGGTTTCAGATAGGGGCGGTACCCAGCAAAGGCGGTATCCTGCACAGGCACCATCAACGGATAGGCCTGCCAAAGCTCTTCCGAGACACAGCTAAAACAAGCCAGGCCACGGCTCTGCCGATCATATTCCTGCTCGACGAACTGCTCCAGGCGATTCACATCCTCCCGGGTCGCCTGTCCATTCACTGAGTTGAGAAGATGGCGAAGTGCCAACCTGTATTCATCCGTGGTCCGCGTGCGCGGATCCACATCCAGGTAAAGGCTGACAACGGGCGCTTCCCGGCGCTTGGCCTGAAACCCCACCAATTCCTGCAATGCTGCCTGATCGATCATGGTGAAACCTCCTGAATTGACCAGCAGGCTCTCGCCTGCTGGCTGGGGAAAATGGATACAGGTCCTGTCGGTCCGCGCCGGACAAAGTCTGACCTGCTCCGGTTTCGATAGGCGGAGAAACCAAATCTATTTACGCTCGTCACTGTGCTGCAACTTCTGGCACCGATCAGCGACCCTTGCGCCGAAGGTCTGCGTAATCAGCATTCCTCTGGCTTGTCCAGGTCATGAATCGGGATAAAACAGGGGAATCATTTCGCTTGCTGCCGTCGCAATGGCATTTAGCAAGTTGATTGATCCTCATTCCTTAGCTGCGCCAGTTCCTGAAAGAGTCTTTCTTCCCGATCGGACAAGGTTTTCGGTAGTTGCACCCGAACCCTGGCAAGCAGGTTGCCCCGTTGATCGGGGTTTCGCAGAACCGGCATTCCCTGGCCGCGCAACCGAAATACCCGGCCTGATTGCGTGCCAGCCGGAATCTGTAATGTCGCCTGGCCCGTCAGGGTCGGCACCTGGACCTCACCACCTAACACCGCCGTATACAGGTCCACGGGGACGTCACAGTGCAGAATGCTGTGTTCTCGTTTGAAAACAGTATGGGGCCGCACCTGGACGACCAGATAAAGGTCCCCCGCAGAGGCCCCGCCGCTACCCCGGTTGCCTTCACCTGCCACTCGAACCCGCGAACCTGAACGCACACCGCGCGGAATCTTGACCTCGAGGCGCCTGTTATCCACCGCGATCAGGCGTTGGGTACCGTTGAACGCCTCCTCCAGGGTAATTTCCACCGGGTGCTCCACATCGCGGCCCCGCTGGGCACGCGTCTGATACTGGGCGCCCGGTGGGAACGGACTGCTGCCTGCCCCGCCAAAAATCGACTGGAAAAAATCAGAAAAACCACCGTCTCCAAACAGGTCATTCAGGTCGACATCGCCATAGCCGACGCCCGATCCTGGTTGTCCGGTTGTCCACTGGCTCCAATCGAAGCCCGACGGATTCCGTCCGCTGCGTTGATACGCCTGCCAATTGGCACCCAACCGGTCGTACTTGCTGCGCTTGCCGGAATCGCTCAACACCTCATAGGCCTCGTTGACCTCCTTGAAGCGTTCTTCAGCCTGCTGGTTCCCCGGGTTCACATCCGGGTGGTATCGACGCGCCAGCCTGCGGTAAGCTCTTTTTATCTCCTTCTCATCAGCCTTTTTGTTGACGCCCAAAATCCTGTAATAATCTCTATAATCCATTCCCGGTCCTTTGTCCTTTTTCTCCTCCGCTCTTTTTACTTATCCCCATTGCAAACTGTGCGCATAGTACTTCGATTCTATCACTTGAGTCGATCCATGTCAATAGACTTTTGCAATTCCCGCGCAAGTCTAGCAGAACGCTAACACTCCATGAAGAGTGTTTGCCCCCAGGTTGGCGCCTATGGTAAAATGCACACCGCTCAAATCAACTATCCGAGCGCTTTCGAACGAATCCCGTGTGACCCGGTGGGGGTCGCGATCTTCCCTCTCCTATGCACGCATTACTTATCCGCAATCCAGTTGCTGGAAGAAAGTGGTCCCGCCGCCAGTTGCCTGACGCCATCGGCCAACTGGAAGCGGGCGGCTGGACGGTCGAGGTAGCTGACACCCAAACCCAGCATGATGCCAGAGATTTCGCCTATCAGGCTGCCATCGATGGCTACGATGTGGTCGTCGCAGCCGGCGGTGACGGTACTATCAATGAGGTCGCCAACGGGTTGCTGAAGGCAGGGGAAGAGGGAGATCTCAACACCGCCCTGGGTATATTGCCGGCCGGCACCGCCAACGTGCTTGCCCGCGATCTGGGCCTCAATGTCCCGTTGCCCGGCGGTACAAAAACACTGAGATACACGGCCAGTCAACTGCTTCACGCCCAGGTGATCGATATCGATGTAGGGTTGGCAACCAGCAACGATCGTCGGCAGATATTTACCTGCTGGGCCGGCATTGGCCTTGATGCTGCCATCACTGCTCATGTGATGGCCTATCCCGATTTGAAAAAACGACTTGGGCCGCTGTTATTTGGCATTAGCGCCCTTTATCAGGTCCGGCGGATAAACAACGCGCCGCTATATACGGTCAAGGTGGACAATGAAACCTGGCAGAACCAGGCGGTTCTCACCGTTGCCAGCAATATCCAGCACTACGCAGTCATCCTGGACATGGCGCCCAAGGCTTCGCTGGTAGATGGGCTGCTGGACGTCGCCTTTTTCCAGGCCACCGATGCTTTCAGCATGCTGAAAGTCCTCTGGCTCCTGAGATCGGGGCAGCACATCGACGAACCTGGTGTCAGGTATGCCCGAGCCGCACGGGTGGAGATTACCTGCGAAACCCCCCAACCAATTCACCTGGACGCAGAACCCTTTGGCACGAGTCCCGTTACCCTGGAAATCATACCCCAGGCCTTGCCACTGCTCATCCCCACCGGCAGCGCGTCCGGTTCCTTGACCTCACCGGGCCCGAATGGTTAGGTAACCGGTGACATTCGCCTGTACCGACAACACCTATGTTCACAGTCACGGAACTCGTCACCCACATTAAACAATGCCTGGAGAGCGATCCTGTTCTTGGCCATGTCCGGCTGGAAGGGGAAGTAAGCAACTTCCGTCAGGCGCCGTCGGGACATTGTTACTTCACGCTCAAGGATGACGCGGCTGTGATTCCCTGTGTCATGTGGAAAAACGCGGCCATGCGTCTGGTCCGACTTCCACTTGACGGTGAAATGGTATCTACCCGTGGTCGGGTTTCGCTTTACCAGGCCCAGGGGCGTGTCCAGTTTTACGTGGACCACCTGGAGCCAATGGGGGTGGGACAGCTCTATCAGGAACTCGAAGCGCTGAAAGATCGCCTCGAACAGGAAGGCCTCTTCGATGAGGCCCGAAAGCAGCCGCTGCCCTCACTGCCTGGACGCGTGGGCATTGTCACTTCTTCCCGGGCTGCAGCCCTGCAGGATATATTGCGCACCCTGGCCGTGCGTTTCCCCCTGACAGAGGTCATCTTGTCACCGGCAACCGTGCAAGGCGTTGACGCACCTGCCCAGATCGCTTCTGCCATCGAACTGTTGAACTTCTGGCATCTTGTGACACCGATCGACGTGATTATCGTTGCCAGAGGTGGTGGTTCCATCGAGGAGCTCTGGGCCTTTAACGATGAAAAGGTCGTTCGGGCAATTGCCAACAGCGCCATTCCAGTCGTGTCGGGCGTGGGCCACGAAACTGACGTCACCCTGGCGGACTTTTCCGCCGATTTCCGGGCAGCAACTCCCACCGGCGCTGCCGTACTTGCCGTGCCAGACCGGCAGGAATTATCGGAGCAGGTGCGCGCCATCGAGGCGATTCTGGCCAATACAGCAGGTGAGCTGTTGGGCGAAGATCGAAGCCAATTGGGCCAGCTGAAGCAACGCCTTCTGCGCGCGTCGCCACAGGCCCATGTTGCCAGCCGCCGGCAAAGGGTCGACGAATTGACTGGCACCATGGCTCACCTCGTTCGTCATCAGCTGGCACTTCGACAAAGTCAGCTAAAGGGCAGGGAATCGCAACTTGCCGGCCTGAATCCGCATGCGGTTCTTGCCAGAGGATTCGCTATCGTACAGAGGAAGGACAATCTGGAACTGATCACCAGCGTCGATCAAGTCAGGACAGGTGACCGCCTGGATATTACCGTGCAGGATGGAACCTTCGAGAGCAACGTGGGTAACGAGGAATAGAAAAGACATGGAAAAATTGACTTTTGAACAGGCCTACGAACAACTGGAACAGACGGTCCATGCCATGGAGGCCGGCGACCTTCCGTTGGACGAAACGCTGGCACTCTTCGAGAAAGGTCACAAGCTGGCCAGGTACTGCGACCAACTACTGAACGATGCCGAACTTCGAGTCCAGCAGATCGTCCCTGACGGATCGGGAGGCTTCGAATCGGCGCCTCTTGAGAATTGGCAAGCAGGTGGAAAATCTTGACCGTCGAGCAGCATCAGCTCACAGGACGGCTGGAAGTCCTTGCAATCCGCGAGGGGTTTTTGATCGGCGGTCTGGCGGCAATCGTGATGGCCATCGTTGCCATGATCATTTCGGCGCTGACAGGGCATGGTTTCTGGACGCCTGTCAACGCCATTGGTGGGTTCTTGTCGACGGCACCAACCTCGCAGGAATTCGATGGCGTGACCACCGTCGTCGGTGTGGCTGTCCAATTGCTCATGGGTGGTTTACTTGGTACACTCTACGCCTCGGCCCAGGCACGGATCGACAACCCATCGATGTTGATTATCGCTGTCTGGTACGGCCTTATCATCTGGTTTGTGGCCACATTCCTGGTCTTTAGCTGGCTTAGCCCTGGATTCCAGGAAGTGATGAAAAGCTGGTCCATGTTCCTGGCACACCTCAGTTTTGGCCCTTGCCTTGGGCTGTATGCCGTATCGCGGAACCCCTATCCGGCACGCCACTCCAAAACATACTAAAAAAGAGCGAGGCCTCTACCAGGCTTCCGCTCTTTCCGTTTGCTCGGGTATCGAGTTTTGCGATCAACTCTTCGATGCCGCAGTATTGCGTCGCGATCGACGCCGGCGCTTGGGGTCTTCAGCGTCCATGCTCAGCCGGAAGGGAAAGTCAACCTCCGGCGGCTCCAGCGACACAACTTGCAAGAGACAATCACAATGGGGACAAAAGAGGGTACCCTCCACATCCAGTTGCCGGTGGATTAACACCGACTTGTTACACAACGGGCAAGTTGTCCAGGGCATTCAATCCTGCCTTTAAACCGGACAGTCCGGCAGCTTTCACGGTAGCGGACAAGCCGAATCTAACACAAAAATCGCGCCTGCACGCTATGGTTTACCACTCATCCCAATCACGGCGCCCACGAATGACACCATGATCGTCGAAATCGTCATTGTAGTCGTCGGCGAATTCCTCGTCCAGGCTTACCACATTTCGCTGGTCATCCTGTTCGTCCGAATCCGATTCCCAGACCATCTCCTTGTCGTCGAGAGCCTCTTCAAACGACTCGAAAGTTCGGCAGAGGCCTTCGTCATCAATAGCGACACGTCTGGCGGAACAATAACCGTCGTCCCAGTGGACGCAATCTGTCATTAGGCAGCGAACCGTAGGCATTCTCCACTCCTAATCAATGCCACAGTCAAGCTGATATCAACGAGGATACTGTCTGTGATATCACAGCGCAGGTAAATGGGACACGTCAAAATTGTATCCCATTTACCCGGTGTGTCAATTTCTGAAGGCGACCATTTCGTTTCCAAACTGACAAACCTACCTTGCTATGCTATAATCGAAGGGAGAGCTGACCGGAGGTCGGCTTCTCTATTTCGGACCGACAAAGCGAGGAACTCAATGGCGTCTCAGGATGCTGAAACAGGGCGTCCGGGCAGGAGGTGGCAGCCCTTCCTGATGCTCTTTGCGATTGCCTGTGGAGCGGCTGTCATCGGACTGCTGCTGTTCGGTCTTTTTCAAACCTTGCGTCCAGAACGCCAGCCAGAGCTCCGGCTAATACCTGCTGCAGGCCGGGCGAACGAAGACACCTGGGTTCGCATCGCCGGAGATGGTTGGTCAGGCAATGAGAAGATCGCGGTTTGCCTGTCGCGGCCGGGGAATCCCTCCTGTACTCCCGAAACCGCCCTGGCGATTGAACACGCAGATCGTGCGGGGACTTTCACAACCGAGGTGAAGGTAGGCCAACAGCTGAAAGATGGTCAAACGGCCTTCGTGGGCCTGGGATTGGACTCCGGTTTATCCGCAGTCAAAGAGTTTCGCGTGCTAAAAGACCCCCATGCCTCCGCGCCTCTCCCGACTCAGGCAAATCGGCCGGCGGTCAGAGATAGTCCCGCCACACCGACGGCGATTGCCGTTGCGACGGAGACACCCATTCCTGCGTATAGCGGCGGCTGGCAAGCCGAATATTTCGCCAACACCAGCCTTTCCGGGGCTCCGGAATTCGTCCGGGAAGAAAGCGAGTTGTCCTTCAATTGGGGCGCCAACGCGCCAGATGCCCGACTGCCGGCGGATAGTTTTTCGGCGCGTTGGACCCGGCAGATTTCCCTGCCAGGCCAGCGTTTCAGATTTATCGTTCAGGCTGACGGTGGTGCGCGTCTGTACATCGACGATATCCTCTGGATCGACCGGTGGGATGTCCCCCCGGGTGGGTTCGTCTCCTCAACCGATATCGATCTTTTGCCAGGCGATCACAAGGTTGTGCTCGAGTACTTCGATACCGATGGTGATGCGTACCTGATCCTTCGCCGGGAAGTTTCTGATGGCTTCCCCGACTGGCGCGCAGCCTACTACGATAACATGGCCATGGTAGGAACCCCGGTCGTAGTACGGAACGATCCTTCCATTGTCTTCGATTGGGGCAGCGGCAGCCCGTTGCCCGGAATACTTTCCGAAGATGAATTCTCAGCAGAATGGAAGCGGGATTTGCACTTCGAACCGGGTGATTATTTGTTTTCTCTTGACGCTGACGATGGTGCCCGAATGTTTTTTGACGGCCAACTCCTGTTGGATGGCTGGGATACCGAAGGAAGTCAGGTGATCACCGCCACCAGGATGTTAGCTGAAGGTGGCAATCACAACATTGCGGTACACTATCATGAAATGGTGGGCCAGGCCCATATGAACCTGTCCTGGCAGGCAATGGCCGAGGAGAGTCCGCCACCGGACCCAACCACCACGGCGATGCCACCCAGCGAACCGACCAGTGCGCCGACGACCACACCTTCACCGTCGCCAACCCTCACCGAGACGCCCGCCCCAACGGAAACGGCTACGGTTACCCCGACCACAACCCCAACCCCTGATCTTCGCGTCATTGCCCTTGACCCTGAGGAAGGGTGGGCCGGCACCGTGATCTCGGTTACAAGCGAAGGCTGGGAGCCGGGCATTACCGTTGGCCTTGCGCTTCTGGAACCAGGCACTGACGCGTCGATGGCTGAAGAACTGGAAGAGGTCACTGCGGCCGTCAGCACGGAAGGTGCGATCCAGTTGGCCTTTGCCTTTCCTGATAGCGAGCATTGGCTTGCCAGACCATTGGTGCAGATCGTGCTCCACGATCCGGAATGGCTCATACGAGGTGTTGCCATCTTTACCCTGGTCGAGCCTTCATAAGACATGTTTGATTTTCTCACATTGGAGGGTCTGCCAGAAAACCTGGCATACCTGGTCTACAGCCTACAACAGCCACAGGTCGTACTCGACCTTCTGTTGGTCTCCATCACATTCTTTCTGATATTACTGCTGCTTCGTCGCAGTCAAGCGGCGGTGCTGTTGCGCGGTGTGCTGTTAATCGCATTGGTGGCCGTGGCGGTTTCCGCCCTGCTGCAACTACCCACCTTCACATTCCTGCTTCGAACCGCCTTGATACTCAGCCTGGTGGCCGTGCCGCTCATTTTTCAACCCGAATTGCGCCGAGCGTTGGAGCGCCTGGGCCGGTCCTTCGGATTCCTCAGAATCCGGCCTACTGAACTTGGCGTTCAGAATGTTCCCAAGCTGATCAGAGCCACCAGCAATCTTTCCAACCGGCGTATTGGCGCACTCATCGTGCTCGAAGGCGAAACCAGCTTGAGCGATGTCGCCGACACCGGTATTCCTCTTCACGCAGCCCTTAGCGCAGATCTATTGGAAACGATTTTCGAGGATCGTACGCCCCTCCACGATGGCGCTGTCATCACCAGCGAGGATGAGATTACTGCAGCGGCCTGCGTCCTGCCGTTGAGCGAGCAAGTGCTGCCGGAAGGCATGTCCCAGGGAACGCGCCACCGCGCTGCCATGGGAATCAGTGAGCGCGCCGACTGTCTGGCCATTGTCGTTTCTGAGGAAACAGGCCAGATCTCGATTGCCGAGAACGGTCGGCTGTATCGCAACCTGGACCCCACAGCTCTCAGAGACCGGCTCTACCGCTTCTATGATCCCTTGCAGGCATCGGCTAATGGGCTCGCCAACGTAACATCGTTGCGCGAGCGCTGGCTGTCACGGCGCACTTCCAGCAACAAATCCAACCGGGATCGACTCGAGCAGATACTACGCTATCTGGCGACTTTTTTGATCGCGGTCCTGCTGGCGGTTGCTACCTGGCTGCTTGTTGCAGATCAGGTAAACCCGCCGCAAGAGGAAACCATTGGTGGCATTCCCTTGCGACTTACCAATCTTCCGGAGGGCATGTCTGTGGTTACCGATGTACCACTTACGGTGATGGCCGAGATACAGGCGCCTCAGGATATCATGGCCAGTCTATCCGAACAGAGTTTCCGGGCCATAGTCGACCTGAAAGGTTTAGATGCTGATGTTCACCACGTGCCCGTGGAAGTCCGCGGGGGTGATGAAAAGGTGCGCGTGGTTGAGGTGAAGCCAGAGGTGCTGGACGTAGAGCTGCAGCCGGTGACATCCCAGCCGATGACTGTGACAGTCATAATTCCCGATCGGGACAGCCTGCCATTCTCCTATGCCATTTCGGGTGAAGCGATTGTAGAGCCACCATCGGTGCAGGTTTCCGGTCCGGCTACGGCCATGGAGAATCTGGCCCGGGCCCAGGTAACGGTTTCCATCGATGGCTCGCGTACCACTGTGACGGACGGGCCAACCGTCGTGCTCAAGGACAGCGACGGGAATGTACTGCCCGGACTGACCGCTGATCCCGACGCTGTGCGAGTGACGGTCCCGATCCGGCAGCAATTCAATACGCGCGACGCGCCGGTCCATGTCGTGATAACCGGCACGGTTGCTCCCGGCTACTGGATCAGCAATATCACGCCCGATCCCAGTTCTGTAACCCTGCTTGGACCCCGGTCGGTCCTGGATGAGATGGGCGGCATTGTGGACACAGTGCCCATTAACGTCGCCGGCGCGGCCGGAGATATTGTGCGCCGTGTACCGCTCGCCCCACCACCAGGTATCTCGGCGCTAAATGAAAGTGGTGTTACCGAAGGCAGCGTGGACGTCACCATCACCGTCGTGCCCCAACCGGGTAATCTACGACTGACTGTGCCAGTAGAGGTCACAGGTGCCCGGCCCGGAGATGCTGTCAGCACCAGCCCTGCTTCGGTGGACGTGCTTCTGTCGGGCCCCTTGCCAGTGCTGAATCAGATCAATGCCGATCCAAAACTGGTGCGAGCCATCGTCGATATCAGTGAGTTAGGGCCGGGAACCCACGAATTGATACCCACGCTGATCGCGCCCGAGGTTCTGAATACGACTATGATACCAAACACCGTGCAGATAAGAATCGATCGTCCCGAACCCTCGCCCAGCCCTGGCTCTTAAGACAATCGTCGCGAGCTATGCGTATTCTATTCGATGCAACACCCTTGCAGACCGGCCATCGCCACCGAGGTGTCGGTACATATACGCGCAATCTCCTGCGCGCCCTGATTGCCCTGGACAGCAAAAACGAATACCGGTTGATCGTTCACCTCAACGGTGGGTCATCCGGAGCTGAGAGCCCCGGCCTTGATCCGGTATTTCAATCGCTGCCAGCAAATGTGACCTTGCTCCATTTGCCCCGACCGCTGCTTGGCCGGCTCACCGCCCTTGCCAGCCACCAGGGTCACCTGCCGGGACTTCTGGCTCGCGAAAAAGGTGACCTGTTTCACTCTCCAGGATTCGTGGCGGCCCTCAGTGTGCCCGGTGTTCCCCGGCATTCTGCCATGCCCATGGTCGTGACCCTGCACGATTTCATTCCACTGCACGTTCCTGCCCTGTTCAACAACAAAGCCATTAATCGGTGGTGGTACGACCAGCAGATACGTATGGCCAGACGGGCCACAACGTTGATCTGTGTAAGCGAAGCAACCCGGCAGGATGCGATCAGTTTCATGGACGTGTCTCCGGAACGCTGCATCGTGGTGCCGGAAGGAGTCGATCGGACTGTCTTCCATCCCCCTGCTGCCGAAGAGCCAGCCCAGGAACCCCCATATATCCTTTTCGTCGGCGGCGATTACCGCAACAAAAACCGCTGCGCTGCACTGGCCGCCTTTTCCCGATTCTGCCAGGCGACAACCTTGCCCCATCACATGATCATGGTTGGCAAGGATAGTCGAACTGACAGGCAAGTTCAGGCTAAACACCCTGAACTTGATCTGGCGCGGATTCGACGAAAAGAGCAGGTCTCGCAGGAATCCCTGGCTCGCCTATATCGGCAGGCCGATGTGCTGCTCTTTCCATCGACCTGTGAAGGGTTTGGGCTTCCAGTGCTCGAAGCGATGGCCAGCGGCACACCTGTCATTACCAGTAAGCTCTCCTCATTGCCTGAGGTGGCCGGTGATGCTGCACTCCTGGTCGATCCCTACGATGTCGACGCCCTGACAACCGCTCTCGTGCGCGTGCTCGGCGAAACCGAACTGGCCAATAGGCTGCGGACCAGAGGCCTCCGGCGCGCGGCTGCCTTCAGCTGGCAGGAGACGGCACGACAGACACTGGACGTCTACAGGCGAGCGTTATTCGTGCATTCGTGACGCCGATAACGTTCGTCGGCGGGCGGGCGCAGAAAGTCGGAGGTCAGAGTATCAGAGTGCCAGAGTGCCAGAGTTTCAGGGTCGCAGGATCGCGAGGTGTCAAAAGACAGGAGTCCGCGCTACCCGGCCATTCCTGTCAAATATCGGCATCGATGTGTTTCGATCAGACCAACTTTTGGCTGTTCGTCTCCGCAGTGCTATACTTTCTCGTCCAGGCCCGTTTCACCGGCCAATAGAAAAAATCAGAACCTTGGAGAGAGCTCGTGCTGGTTGTTTCCCTGATCCATGCCACAATTGCCATTCTTTTGGCAGTCTACGGCGCCAACACACTGTTTTTGACCCTCACTTACGCGTACGCGCGGCAACAACGCGGTCAGGAACCGGAGCTATGTCGACCGGAAAACTGGCCGGTCGTAACTGTCCAGCTGCCCATTTTCAACGAATTGCACGTCGTGGAGCGCCTGATCAGTTCAGTGGCAGCCCTCGACTATCCTCGCGATCGCCTGCAGATTCAGATCCTCGACGACTCAATCGATGAGACCACGGCGCTGGCGGCTGCCTGTGTCGACAAATACAGACTTCAAGGGCTTGACATTCAACTCCTGCATCGCAGCGAGCGCCCCGGCTTCAAAGCAGGCGCGCTTGACGATGCCCTCAACCACGTCAAGGGTGAACTGATTGCCATATTCGATGCGGATTTTGTGCCCTCTCCTGATTTCCTCAGACGAACGGTTCCTCAATTAATCGCAGATCCGATTGCCGGTTTCCTGCAAACCCGGTGGGGCCATCTCAACGACACCTACTCAATGCTCACAGGCGCGCAGGCCATCGCCCTCGACGGCCATTTCGTAGTCGAACAGGTCGCCCGCTGCCAGAATGGCTGGTTTTTCGGTTTTAACGGCACCGGCGGCGTCTGGCGAAAGTCGTGCATTGAGACTGCAGGAGGCTGGCAACCAGATACTCTCTGCGAGGATCTGGACCTGAGCTATCGCGCCCAACTGGCCGGATGGCGGGGTATTTACCTTCCTGATGTGGTCTCACCGGCCGAGATTCCTCCCCAGCTGGCAGCCTTTAAGCAACAACAGGCGCGTTGGGCAACCGGTTCGATCCAAACCTTCAGAAAACTTGGTGCTCAAGTTGCGACCTCGGAGCGGCCCTTATTGCACCGCTTCGAAGGCCTGATCCACCTGGGTGCCTATTTCTGCCACCCGCTGATGCTGTTACTTCTATTGCTGACACTGCCCTTGCTCTGGTTTGACGCAATGGAAATAGGACCGTTGCGCTGGCTGATGGCCTACCTGGGTCTGGCAAGCATCGGGCCTCCCCTGCTCTACGTGGTCTCGCAGCAGAAACTGTATTACAATGAGACAGGTGACCGCAACTGGCTATTTCGGCTGACAAGGCTGCCGTTGCTGGTATTCCTTGGCACGGGTATCGCCCTTAGCAATACGATCGCCGTCGCGAGAGGGCTGACCGATCGCTCACCTGGCTTTCGGCGCACGCCGAAATTTCACCTGGAAAGTCGACAGGATCAGTGGCAGAACAAGCGCTACGCCTTGCCAGTAACCGGCGTTGTGGTTGGCGAGTTGTTCCTGTCGGCCTACGGGTTGTTGACCGTGGCCGTTGCCATGGCACGCGGCCACAGCTATGCCGTGCCCTTCCTGTTGCTTTACGTATTGGGATTCGCTTTCGTGGCAATTCTTGGTTTAGTACAGGGCAGGCGAAGCTGGCGTCCAGGGCGGGCCTATGAAAGCAAGCAACGACCACGCCGGGCGTACGCCGACTGACCAGGACAGAACAGCCTGCCTTTGCGACACGGCCTTCGGAAGACGGCAGACCGCGGACAGCGACACGGAGATATGGAGACACGGGGATGGGAAGACGCGGGGATGGGGAGACACGGGGACGCGGGGAGAGAGGACACGGAGACTTTACGACGCTGCGACCCTGAAACTCTGAGACTCCGAGGAAGAACCGGCGACTATCGACCTGCCTGCTCGGCGGTCTCCTGAACAGGAATAGTTGTCTCTCCCCGTGGCAGAGCGAAGGGCTCAACAGGGGTTTCTTCCTGCATGACCAACTCCCCGCGAAGATAGGCGCCGTCATCCAAAAGGAAGGAGACGACCTTGATCGTTCCCCAGGCCCGACCACCCTCCAGCAGCTCGACCCGCTTCGCATCTATCACGCCCTTGTAAGCTCCTGAAATGGACACAGTCCGGGCCTTGATATCGCCCACCACTTTGGCGCTATTGGCAATAATGACGTTGCCCAATGTCTCGATCTCACCACTTTCCATCACGCCCTCGATGCGCACACTGCCGTCACAGCGCAGGTTGCCGCTGAAGGTAGCTCTTGGGCCAATCGTTACATCGATTACGTCCGGATCAGGTCTGCGTTCCTTGCTGAACATCTCAAGGTCCTTTCAATACAGCAGGCTTTCAATCAACTTCCCGCTTGAAACAGGTTTCATGCTGTCTTCGATCCCGGTTTTAACCCCGCGCTCTGGCAATAGCATCGCGTTCCTCGTCGGTAAGCATGTAGGTAGAATCCCAATCCACCAGCGGTTTCGCGTAGATTCGGGTACCATCCCGGGCATGCAGACTGTTGACGACCGCTCCGTTGCCATCCTCGTCGATCATAGCCAGCACAAATGACTGGTCTCCTCCGGTGCGATCAAATGGATTATAACGCACAACGGCCACATGTTGCACGTGGCCTCGCCCGGCTCGTTCGACCCTGGTAGCTGTCTCCCAGGCGTTGGAGGATCGTTCAACTGCCGCCCGCACATTGTCAAGATGGGCATTCAGCACCTGCTCCAGATTGCCACCCTCAGTACCCTGCACCAGTGAGTCATAGCTCTGCTCCAGGGTGCGGAGTCGCCGGGAAAGGGTGAATGACCAGATCAGTGCCAGTAGCGCGGCAACACCGGCCGCGATGGCGATCACAGGGGCATATAAATCAAGCCATGGATTCAAGAGAGTTTTCTCCTTCAAACCGCTCCATCATCTCATGGTCCTCAAGGGACTCCTGAGCAATCCTCAAGAGCGGGGGAACTCGCTCATCCTGGGGTCGCTGGAGCAAAGGGCTAATGGACCGCCGTGACCAGATCCGGTAGATCGTCTCGGCCAACAGTGGCGCGACCGACTTCACTACCACCTTGGCATGGCGCTTATTCGGCGGCACATGGATAGTATTGGTAACAACGAGTTGCTTGATATAATCCAGCCGGTCCAGATGCTCAAGGGCACTGGGAAGAAGCACCGGATGGGTGATCGCCAGGTACATCTCCGGCCTGGCACCGGCATCCAGCAAACCTTCCAGTTGGGTCAGCACACTGCCGCCTGCAATCACATCGTCGAGGACAATCGGAATCTTATCCTTGATATCGCCAACCACGTGGGTGGTGCGCACCTGATCGAATCCCTGCCGCCGCTTGTGCATCAGGGCCAGGGGCAGGCGGAGCAACTCAGCAAAACGACCGGCCAGCTTGGCACGGCCAACATCAGGCGATACAACAACCGCATTCTCGAACCTGGGATCATCGCGGAAATGGGACGCCAGCACTTTGCGAGCTGACAGGGGATCCACCGGGATGTCAAAGAAACCCTGGATCGCCTCGGCATGGATGTCTACATACACCACCCGGCCTGCCCCAAGTTCCTGCATCATTCTTGCCACCACACGCGCGCTGATCGCCTCGCGGCCCATTGCCATGCGTTCCTGCCTGGCGTAAGGAAAGTAGGGAACGACCACGGTCACACTGTGGACCGAAGCCCGGCGGAACGCATCCAGATAGAGCAGTAACTCCATCAAATGATCGTTAACCGGCTCCGGGCAGGGTTGGATCAGAAACACATCATCACCACGAACCAGTTCGTCGAGTTTGACGTGGATTTCGCTGTCCGGCAGGTGAGTGGTCGTGCAATTGCCAAGCGAATCCTGCTTGAGAATCCGTGCAATCTCCTCAGCAAGCGCTCGGTTTGCCGTCCCACTGAAGATGCGAAGAGGATAGTCGGGCATCCGTGGACCTCCTACGCGCCTCGATGTTCAGTGCCACAACTTCTGGCGTAGCCGATTATATGTTATCATCGGAAGCAGGTCAATTCTCTCTCCCAGAAGAAGAGCGTTTCGGATCAGTAGGCGTGCGCGCATGATGGGTCTGTCATCGGCCGTCCGCGGCCAGCGTTCCCTCCGACACAGGAAAGTAAAAGGATGCCTGACACAAAGCTTTTGATCGCAACCCATAACCAGGGCAAGGTACGTGAGTATCGTTCACTGCTTGCCGATCTTCAACTGGAAGTCACCTACCTGGATGCCGAGGGAATCACGCTTGATGTCAAGGAAACCGGTGAGACCTTCGAGGAAAACGCAGTGATGAAGGCACAGGTGTACGCCGAAGCCAGCGGGCTGCTCACCTGGGCAGACGACTCAGGCCTGGAGGTCGACGCGCTGGCCGGCGCTCCGGGTGTTCGATCGGCGCGCTACGGAGCGCCGGCCGCCCGCAGTGACAAGGATCGCTGGCAACTGCTGTTGAAGCGAATGGCGCCTGTACCCGACGACGCCAGAGCCGCTCGTTTTCAGTGCGTGGTCGCGCTGGCGACTCCCCAGGGTGCTGTTCGCACCACCAGTGGCGTCTGCGAAGGACGTATCGGCCGCGCGCCAAGAGGGGACCATGGCTTCGGTTATGATCCGGTATTTCTGGTTGCCGATACCGATTTCCAGCTGACAATGGCGGAGCTACAGCCAGACCATAAAAACCGCATCAGCCACCGGGGGCACGCCGCGCAGGCAGCCAAACAGGTGTTGGTGGAGTTGATTGACAGTGAAAAGGCATCGTCCGGCTGGTAGCCGGACCTACGCCGTCCTCGCATGCCAGAACCGCGTGTCACCAACCGTAGGTCACGCTACCAGCGTGACAGAACCCACCATTCAATAGAAAAAGCCCCGAAGGTTGATCCCTCGGGGCACTGTGTTTGTCAATGAAAGTGGAAATCAGGCCGGGACAAGCTCTGACTGTTTCTCCTGTTCGGCCAGCTCGTCGTAGGAGGTATCCTCCAGTTCAGCCAGGAAACGCTCGGCTTGCATGGCTGCGCCGGCACCTTGGCCTGCAGAGGTCACCACCTGGCGGAAGACACTGTCCTGGACTTCGCCGGCAGCAAACACGCCCGGGACGCTGGTGTGGTATTTTTTGTCGGTGATGATATAGCCAGCTTCATCCACTGCCAGCTTGCCCTCAACGATCTGCGAATTGGGTGTGTGACCGATGAAGATGAACACCCCTTCGACCGGATAATCGTACAACTCGCCCGTTTTCAGATTCTTGACGGTCACCGATGACACCTTGGACGGCATGCCCTCCTCACCGGCAGTGGCGTTGACACTTTCCACTACATGGCTCCACAGCCAATCCATCTTGGGGTTATTGAAAGCCCGGTTCTGCATGATCTTGCCGGCCCGTAATTCGTCCCGGCGGTGAACAACCGTCACTTTGTCGGCGAACTTGGTCAGGAACAGGCCTTCTTCCATGGCGCTATCGCCACCACCAACCACGACGATATCCTTATTCCGGAAGAAGAATCCATCACAGGTGCCACAATAGCTGACGCCCAACCCGGTGTACTCTTCTTCACCAGGCACACCCAGGCGGCGGTGCGTAGCACCGGTGGAAACGATCACGGTCTCAGCTCGATACTCCTTATCGGTTGCCGTTCGAACAACAAAGGGGTGTTGGGAAAGATCGACCTCGCTCACCCAGTCGTACTCAATGCGAGCGCCGAACTTCTCCGCCTGCTTCTGAAAGCGTTCCACCAATTCGGGGCCAGAAAGGCCATCCGGAAAGCCGGGGTAATTCTCAACCTCCGTGGTGATGGCCACCTGTCCACCGATCTCGTTGCCGGTAAACACGATCGGATTCAGGTCCGCCCGCGCGGCATACAACGCAGCACTATACCCTGCCGGGCCACTGCCTATGATAATGACTTTCTCAACATTGTTATCGCCCATAAAATTGCTCTCCTTGTATTAGGACCTCCATGATCCTGCCGTCTTTCAGACGCGCCCACTGTGAATTCTCTTACCCTGTTCACGACGTTGGCACCTTGATTTTACCATATAGAATAGAATTGGAGTCGGAAGACACTAACCGCTGATTACGCAGATTTTCGCTGATTTCTTTTCGATGCGTTATCCCGCCTCCGGGTTACAGGCTGTTCTGCCTGCCACAAAAGCCATCCAGTCACCCTCCTGCTGGCGCTCGCATACGCTTAGCCCATGGTGTACCAGAGCGGAAACGACCGTATCCGACTGGTCTTCGATGATCCCGCTCAAAATCAGCTTTCCGTTCTCAGCCAGCAACTGCGCCAGGCCAGCGTCCAACAGCCCGACAATCACGCCAGCCAGGATGTTCACCACAATCACGGGCCATCCATCCACCCGCTCCAGCGGATCGGGCAACGACCCAACCCGCGCTGTGACCAGGTGGTCGACGCCATTGCGCCGGCAGTTTTCGAAAGTGGCGGTCACGGCGATCGGGTCAGTGTCCGTCGCCAGGATGCTGCTCGCGCCCAGGCGGGCAGCGCCGATTGACAGGATTCCCGAGCCACAGCCTACGTCTAACAGAGCGTCGCCCGGTTCAAGAGTACGTTCAAGGGCCGCCAAACAGAGCCGACTGCTGGGGTGCAGGCCCGTGCCGAAGGCCATGCCCGGATCGAGAATGATGGGCAGCAAGGGCTCCTGATCAGCGTCTGACTCAGGCAAGGGGTCGGCCTGCCAGGCGGGCAGGATCAGCAGTCTCTCGCCGACCCGCAGAGGTTTGTAGTGCTTCTGCCAGGCAGTCGCCCAATCCGCCTCCAGCAGTTTCCGTACCAGCGGCTCCTGCACAGGATAGATTCGGCCCAGAAAATAAACACCTCGCTCGATCTCGTGACACGTCGCCCAGCCGCTGTCGTCATCAGGCAGATAGGTCTTGACGGTCACCCGGGGATCGGTCAGTTGGCCGACCGAGTCGAATCCACCGATTTCCACGACCGTTTGGTTGTCATCGCCGCCTTGCGTTTTATTGTAACGATTGAAGAGCTCACTGACCGCTTCGGCCGCCTCTCCGTCACAGACCACGCTGATTTCGATCCAGTTCAAATCAAGTCCCCAGCGCGTCGCCAATGGCATCGGCAAGTTTGTCAAAGAAACCGCGATCGTCGCCCAGTTGCTCCGTTCCCAGGGAGTCGCCCAGCTTGTTGAGCAACTTCTTCTGATCCGAAGTCAGTTTAGTTGGAACAACGACCCGCAGCTTTATGAGCTGATCGCCGCGACGGTCCTTGCGCCGCAGATTGGGCACACCTTTCCCCTTCAAACGCAAAGTGCGTCCGAACTGAGACCCGGCCGGGATCGAAACCGTCTCCTTGCCCTCCAACGTCGGCACTTCCACCTCCGCACCCAGGGCAGCCTGGGCCATATTGATAGGTAACTCCATCAATATGTCGTTATCTCGTCTCTTGAAGATATCGTGTGGTTCGACGGTCAAAACTACATAGAGATTCCCGGGTGGTCCGTTGCTGACCCCTTGGTTTCCCTCGCCTGCCAGCCTTATTTGGGTACCATCGTCAACCCCTGGTGGAATGTTCACCGATAACGTCCGGGCCTTCTGGGCCTGCTTTTGGCCCTGGCATTCAGTGCAGGGCGTCGTAATGACCTCTCCTGTGCCATTGCAACGGGGACAGGTACTGGAAGTCAACACCGTGCCAAATATACTCTGTTGGCGTCGCTGAATCTCACCAGTGCCGCTGCATTGCGGACAGCGCAATGGACTGGTACCCGGTTCCGCCCCACTTCCGAAGCATCGATCACACGTCTCCGCCCGGGTGATTTCAACCTGTTTTTCGCAGCCAAACACCGCTTCCTCGAAGGTCAGGCTGATTCCGAGGCGCAAATCGGCGCCGCGCCGCGGGCCCCGTTGAGAAGCACGACCACCCATGCCTCCCATGCCCATCCCGGCAAAAAGATCCTCGAAAATGGAGCCGAAGTCGCCAAATCCACCGCCACCAAACCCTCCAAAACCTCCTTGAGTACCTGCATGCCCGAAACGGTCGTAGGCGGCCCGTTTGTCGGTGTTGCTCAACACCTCATAGGCTTCATTGATTTCCTTGAAGCGCGCCTCCGCGCCGGCGTCTCTGTTAACGTCCGGGTGAGATTCGCGCGCCAATCGGCGAAAAGATCGTTTAATTTCGTCGGCACTGGCACTGCGGGGCACGCCCAGCACCTCATAATAGTCTCTCTTTGCACTCATCTAGTCGTTTTCGCTTTCCTTGATCTTCAAATCGTTGTCTTCCCAGCCAATGATCCACGCGCACAGTCCTGCCAGCAGCACGGTCGCTGTTATCACCGCCAGCCACTGAGTCATAGAAAAGCCCACGTTCCAGGCGGCAATGATCAGGATGATCACCATGCCCAGCGCAAGCAACGCCCACAACGATATGGCCGGATGTTCCTGATAGAAACTTTCGATCGTGTTCATCTGTTCTCCACCGGGCCCTCAATATCGATGCGCAGCGCCGGGCCAGCGGTTGCCAGCAGGTTGTTCCAGGCCTGGTTAACCTGAGCGCGCACATTGGCAAAACTGCCGTTGTTTTCGATTACCACGTCGGCCAGAGCGATCTTTTCGGCCTGCGGTGCCTGGGCATCGATTCGTTGCAGCGCCTCTGCCTCGTGCAATCCGCGCCTTGTTACAAGGCGGCGGAGTTGGTTTTCCCTGGAAGCAGTCACAACCCAAATCGTGTCGCTAAGCCGAACACTCATGCCGGCCTCGAGCAACTTTATGGCCTCGATGACGACCACAGGCGACGGAGACGCGGCAACCAGCTGCTGCGTTCGCTCAAAGACGGCCGGATGCATGATCGCCTCCAGTCGCTGCAACGCGCCGGGATCAGAGAAAACGATCTGGCCCAGTGCCTGCCGGTCGATGGGCCCACCCTGGGGCGCCATCTCCTGGCCAAATTCCTCGACGACCTTGTGATAGGCAGGCTGTCCCGGTGCCATGGCAAGATGGGCCTCGCGATCCGCGTCGATCACGAACGCTCCCAGGTCGGCAAGCATTGCGGCAACAGTGCTCTTGCCTGTACCGATGTTGCCAGTGAGTCCAATCACCAGAGGCGCTTTTGTCATATCACACTAACCACCAAGCCCACTCCACTCTTCCAGGAGTTGCTGGAGGCGTTGATCCACCGCTTGATACTCCAGGCCCAGCTGTTGAACACGCGCTGTGTCTTGCTTCTCGCCTGCCCGATCAATCTCTGCACCCAGGGACTGCAGCCGCTCTTCCAGGGCCTCGATCAGATCTTCAAGCCGTTTTGCTTCGACCACCTGGCTTTCAGCCGCCTTGCGCTGGCGCCGAGTCTCGCGAGCCTGTTTTCGATATAGCTGGGAGTCGGTGAGCCTGGCACTTTGCGCGTCAGCCCCTTCTTCCAGTTGCTCATCTTCAGCCGCCTTTGCCGCCAGGTAGTCGCTATAATTGCCTTTGTAGACCCTCAGTGCCCCATCCTGGATCATCCACACCTGCGTGGCAACAGCATCGACCAAATAACGGTCGTGGGTTACCAAAAGCACGGTGCCTGGAAAATGATTCAACACCGCTTCAAGGATTTCCTGAGAGGTGATATCCAGGTGATTGGTTGGCTCATCCAGCAACAGGAGATTGGCACCCTCGAGCGTAAGCCGAGCCAACGCTACCCGGCTGCGCTGTCCGCCGCTCAACGTATCGATGGTCTGGAACACATCGTCGCCGCGAAACAGAAAGCGTCCCAGAAGGCCGCGGGCCTCACCATCCTTCAGGCGCGGGGCTTTCTCCAGAATGGCATCCAGCACCGTCATATCCGGCCTCAGACCGGCATGGGCCTGCGCCAGGTAGCCGGGCCGTACGCTGGATCCAACCCGAAGCTTGCCCGAAAAAGGTGACAACTGCCCCGTAATCGTCTTCAGGAAGGTGCTTTTGCCAGCGCCGTTGGGACCAAGCAAGGCTGCGCGCTCACCCCGCCGCAGTTCGATGTCCTCACTGCGAAACAAAAGGGTGTCCGCCGGCGCCGGCGGATCTTGAACGCCTATATACTCAAAACCACCCGAGACATCTTCGCGTTTCGGTGGCTGGCCGTCGAGATGGCGATAGCCGACGGCCAGGTCCTGCGAACGCAACACCAGATTGGCACTGCGCAGCCGCGACTCCATATGGATCCGAATCGATCGCTCATGCCGGGGGCGTTCCACCAATCCCCCCTCGCGAACCATACGCTCCAGGCGCGTGCGGCGCCCCTGGGCCTGCCGCGTCTTCTGTCCCGCGATATTGCGGCGAATAAAGTCTTCCTCTTTGGCAATGTGGGCCTGCTGCTGCTTCCATTCCCTGGACAGCCGTTCCCGTCGATCGGCGCGCTGTCGTACATAGTGGCTATAGTTGCCTCGATAGATCTCCATGCGCTGGTTGGCAAGGTCCCAGATACGGGTGGCCACCCGATCCAGGAAGTAACGATCATGGGAGACAACCACCATGCTGCCCTGCCACTGCAAAAGCACCCCTTCCAGCCATTCTGTTGCGGACAGATCCAGGTGGTTTGTCGGCTCATCCATCAGCAGTAGATCGGGTTGATTCAAGAGCAGCCTGGCCAGCAGCCCTCGGGTCCGTTGACCACCGCTCAGATGCGCCAACGGCATGTGGTGTTCGTCCGGACGAAAGCCCAAGCCGGTCAAAACCTGGCGCACTCGCAATTCCCATTGATAGCCACCGGCAGCCTCGAAACGTGCCTGGAGCGGCTCGTAAGTTGCCAACGCTTCCAGGTAGGTCTCGGGATCAGCCATCTGTTCCTCGAGCCCGTGCAGCCGGTCAGCCTGCCGTTTCAGGTGGTCGAATTCCTGGGACACATCTTGCCACAGAGTTCGCTCGCCGGGCAGAGGAGGGTCTTGTGGCAAGTAACCGATGGTCAGCCCTCTTATCCGGTGGACCTGTCCCTCGTCAGGCATATCGAGGCCGGCCAGGAGGCGCAACAGGGTTGTCTTTCCTTCACCGTTGGGGCCAACCAAGCCGATTCGATCCCCCTTCTCCACGCGCAAATCGACCCCCTGGAATACATCCAGCGGGCCGAAGCGTCTGCCCAAATTCCTGCCTGTAAGCACCGACATCGTCTTCTCACTGTCACCAATCGCCCGAATCCCTGGCCGACTCAAAGACGCACAATTTCCGATCATGCGCGACAAGCGCCAATGCACCGGAACCATGATCCCGTTTTGGGGTTGCTGCGTGACCGTGCAATTATACCACATGCCAGGACCGTGACCAACCTGAACAGGCGAATGACACCGCTTTGGACGATAGCCCCTCATCGTGTAAAATCTATTGCAATGCGTAGCTTTCTTCTCAATATCACATTATTGCTGATGGGTATCGCTGCCGTGGCTGCCATGGTCTGGCTGGTAGTGGGGCCGGAACCACCGACTCCCCAGAATCTTGCCCTTCTTCTGGTACTCATAATCCCGGCCGCGACCGGTCTATTGGCACCGTTTTTGGGTTGGCTCCATCGACGGATGCCGATCGGCGGAAGCCCTCCAACGACGACGGCAGCAATTCGCCAGGGTTTCCTGGTTGGCGTCGGCATGGCGCTGATGGGAGGTCTGCAGCTTGCCGGACTCCTGGATCCCACCCTGATCCTGGGTATCATGGCCTTGATTGTCCTGACAGAAGCCCTTCTCCAGAGCCGTAGCCGTTCATGACGACTCATGCGCCAAGCGATGATTTCCCCGTCCGCTGGCAGCATGATCTGGCCAACGGCCACCAGATTCGTGTCATGGTCCGCCCCAACGCCATCAATCTTCTGATCGACGAGGAACATCCCTCCTACACCTTTGACCCCCTGGGACGATTGCATGGCGCCTTTCAGGGTGGGTTCAACTATCGCCGCAGCCTGGACAATCGCACCCTGTGCAAGTGGCGCATACGAGTGGATAACCGCTGGATCCGGCAGCGACGATGGCTGGCGGAGCCGGAGAGTCGCGCACTGCTGAATTCCGCCCGCCAATGGGCCATACTGGCATCAGAGCAGTCTTCGAAGGCACCACCGGCAATCCAGGAGTCGCTGGAAAGGATTGCCGGCTGGAGTTGGGATCGCCTGCAGGAAAATCGGCAGAAATTTCAGCAGATATACACACCGATCGGCATCCTGCCACCTGACCAGTACCTGGCTCTCGTGGTTCAGGCAACCCATGGATGCACCCATAATGCCTGCACCTTCTGCACCTTCTATCAGGACATCCATTTCCGCACAAAGACGCCAGAGCAGTTTCGCCAACATGTCGCGGCGGTGATGGGCTTTTTCGGGCCTGCTGTGGCCATGCGACGGTCCATCTTCCTGGGCGACGCCAATGCGCTGGTACTGCCCATGGGCCGTCTGCTGGCTCTGTTGCAGGTCCTGGAGGAATCGCTCAAGGTTGAAGGCAGGGCGTCCCTCCCCATCTTCGCCTTCATGGATGCCTTCAACGTGCACCGAAAATCAAGGGCTGATTGGCAGGAATTGAAGGCGCGTGGACTCCGGCGGGTGACCATCGGCGTGGAAAGCGGCCATGATCCCCTGCTGCGCTGGCTGAACAAACCTGGCAGCGCAGCACAGATGCTGGATGCGGTGACCATGCTCAAGTCGGCAGGGCTGCAAGCCAGTGTCATCCTGATGCTCGGGGTTGGCGGTACCCGCTATGCTGATGCGCATGTGAAAGAGACGCTGGCCCTTCTCAATGCCATGCCACTGGCAGAACAAGACCTGATATACCTCTCCGATTTCGTGGAGATGCCAGGCTCCGCCTACGGTGATCTGGCTCGCCAGGTTGGCATTGTTCCGGCGACCTATGAAGAGCTACGCCGGCAGGAAGAGGCAATCAAATCGGGCTTCCTGCCAAGATGGTCCGACAGGGCGCCGCGCTTCGCACGGTACAGCGTTCAGGAATTCATTTATTGAGCAAAAAGGATCAGCGGAAATCTGCGCCGGAGGTCTGCGTTAATCAGCGGTTAAAAGAACAAAAACATGACCGCTGATAAACGCCGATAAACGCTGATCAATCCAAGAAAAGATCAGCACGCTAGGGCGTGTTGACATTTCATTTTTCAGGCGGATCCAGTGTGATTTCGTCTCAAGATGTCGAAAATTTGCACTAAATGGTCGACCAATGTTTCCAATTCAGCCGTTTCGGCTTCAATTTCGGCCATTTTGTTCGTCATTTGACGACTGTCCACCAAATGTCAACAGAACCTAGCAAGCGGTGCGTGACGTCAGCAGACGGTGCGTGAGCTAGCTAGGCGGTGCGTGAGCTAGAAGATCGGTGCTGATCTGCGCCGAAGGTCTGCTTAATCAGCGACCCATTGCCACTGGTGAAGATACCCGCAAGGTTGCTTGACAAATCGCCAAAATTTGTCTATAATTCGCGCGCTTCCTTAACCTGTAGCCGCGTTTCCAGCCTCTTCTCTCTTTTTCTACCACATAGCATCCCCGAGAGAGTGTCGGTTTCGTCTGGCTCTTCCGGCCTTTGGTGCTGCCACCGCTTCACCAGGGGCGTTCCACCGGTACTCGCTTGATCCCCCATCGTTGTGGGCTTCCAGGTGCTCTGCCAACGGCTTGACCCTCAAGCCATGTCTAAGACACCGCTCAGCAGCCCTTGTTTGCCGAGTGGTACGATTTTCCAATCTTTATTTCTCGTCAAAAGGAGGACGAAAACCATGAAGAGGCTTCTACTTCTTCTCAGCATCCTGCTCATTGCCAGCATGGTGCTGACCGCATGCCCGTCTGGTGAGGAACCTGCCCCGGCAGGACCGGCGGAGGAACCGGCTGAAGAACCTGCGGCGGAGCCCGCGGAGAAACCAGCTGAAGAGTTCACGTATGAGGACGACTGGGGCGTGGTCGTGGTCGAGGCCGGCAGCCCCATCCAGCTGGGCTTCGCGGCCGGCCTCTCAGGCGCCGGTATCGACGTACTCGGCATCGATGAGCAGCGCGGCGCCGAGTTGGCCGTGGCGGATGTCGGCGAGGTTTTCCCCGGCTTTGCCCTCGAGCTGCAGATCGAGGATAGCCTCTGCTCGGGCGAAGGCGGTACCGCCATCGCCAACAAGTTCGTCGCCGATAAGGATATCGTGGCCGTGGTGGGCCATATGTGCTCCAGCTCCTGTATCCCCGCCTCGGACATCTATGAGGCCAGCAACTATACCATGGTCTCTCCCTCCTGCACGGCGGTAGTTTTCACCGCCCGTGGCCTTAACGCAGCCAACCGGGTGGCCTGGAATGATGCGATTCAGGGCCCCGCAGCTGCCAAGTTCATCAAGGACACCTTGGGCATTGACAGGATCGCCACCATCCACGACGGTTCTCCGTATGGCGAGGGCCTGGTCAACGAGATGGGCAACGCCTTCATCGATATGGGCGGCGAGATCGTCGTTCAGGAAGCTGTCAACGTCGGTGACGTCGACATGCGCCCGGTCTTGACCAAGATCAAGAGCGCGGATCCCCAGCTGATCTACTTCGGCGGCTTCGTCGCCGAGGGTGCCTTCCTGGCCTCCCAGCGGGCAGATATTGGCATGCAAGATGTCGTCTTCATGGGCGCCGATGGTATCAAGGCCACCGATTTCATCGAAGCGGCCGGCGACGCTGCTGAAGGTACCTACGCTTCGGCCGCCAATCCGGCTGAAGCTGGCCCTGGCGTTCCGGACTTCATGGCGGCCTATCTGGCCGAATATGGCGAGGAACCGCCGGCCCCCTTCCACCTCCAGAGCTACGACGCGGTCCAGGTGTACGCCAATGCCATCAACAAAGTGGGACAGATCGACCCCGACGGCAACCTGCACATCGGCCGCAAGGCTCTGAATGACGCGGTCAGGGCAACCAAGGACTACCAGGGTCTGTCGGGTAACATCTCCTGCGAGGCCGATGGTGACTGCGGCACCGGTACCGTTTCCGTTGCGCAGATCACAGGCGGCGAATGGGTCGACCTGGGCGCCCCCATGGCCGGGGAACCGGTAGCGGACGCCGACTGCGAGTATGGCGGCATCATCGCCAGCATCGATGCAGTCGACGATCTGACCGTCAAGTTCTCCCTCTGCCGCCCCGATCCCGCCTTCCCGGCCAAGGCCGCTTTCGCCGCCCTCGGCA
>JAYELL010000098.1 GCA_034717495.1 Chloroflexota bacterium
CCCGTGTCCCCGCGTCCCCCCATCCCTCTGTCAAAACGCCAACTTTGTGTTGACATCCCCCTCCTCAGATGCTACACTTAGAGTTCATGTAGCGGCTCCCGGCCCCATGGCCGCATGAATGCTGTTTCGGGAGAAGATCAGAGGTGATTATACGAGAACTGGCGAGAGGCGAGATCGACACTATTTGGGCGATCGACCGAAGTGAGATAATCGAACACGTGTACTACCTGAGAGATGGAGCATTGGTTCTGGAGACAGAATACTATGACATGGAAGGATGGCCTCCCGGTGAAGCCGCCTTGTACACGCCCATCCTGTGTGACTGTTTTGATCGGAGCGGGACATTCTATGGCGCATTTGAAGGTTCGGAAATCGCAGGGGCTGTAGTACTGGAAAGCAGATTCATCGGCAAGGCCAAAGACCAGTTGCAGCTCAGGTTATTGCACGTGGGCAGTGGACACAGGAAGAAAGGATGGGGAAAGACGCTTTTCCAGAAAGCAGTCGAGAGAGCCAGGGAACTGGGTGCCAGGAGGCTGTACATTTCGGCGACACCGTCGGAGAACACGGTGAACTTCTACTTGCATATGGGTTGTGAGGTGACGGGAGAGATAGACCAGGAATTGTTCGAGCTGGAGCCAGAGGATATTCATTTGCAATACAGGATACCCTGATTGTCCGTGGATGCAGTCAAAACCCATTACTGCCGCCCGACAACCCGCTCAATCTGCTTCGAATAGGATCCAAAAAAATATGGCTGACAATCCGCAAGTCTGGCACTATGGTCTCATCGCTCGCTGGTGGGCAGAGTTCAACACAGAAGGCCCCGAGCTCGACTACTTCAAGGCGCTCGTCAAGCAGTATGGCCAACCAGCCCTCGACGTAGCTTGTGGTGCCGGCAGGCTGCTTATCCCTTTCCTTCATGCCGGTCTGGATGTCGACGGTTGCGATATATCTCCTGACATGCTCGCGCTATGCAGCCAAAGGGCCAAAAAGGAAGGACTCACGCCGCGCCTCTACGACCAGCCAATGCACGAGCTGGCTCTGCCTCGCAAATACAAATCCATCGTTGTTTGTGGCGGCTTCGGCCTGGGTGGCTCCCATCAGCATGATCAAGAGGCATTGAACCGTTTCTTCCAGCACCTGGAGCCAGGCGGCGCGCTTCTTCTGGACAATTACCTGCCCTACAAGGACGCGGACGAGTGGCGCTACTGGGTCAAAGAAGAGTGGCGTAAGCTTCCTGAAGCCTGGCCAACCAGCGGCACCCGCAAACGTACCGAAAACGGCGAGGAAATTGAACTGCGAAGCCGGCTGGCTGCTTTCGATCCCTTGGATCAGGTGGCTACCCGGCAAATCCGCGCAATCCTCTGGCGTAACGGGCAGTTGGTCCGGCAAGAGCAATACACACTGCTCGAGCGGCTCTATTTCAGGAACGAACTCCTGGCAATGCTCGCCATCGCGGGCTTTCACGATGTCGATGTACTCGGCGACTACACCGAAGACAAAGCGTCCCCTGAGAGTGGCATTCTCGTCTACATCGCCAGGAAGCAGCTGTCCCCATAGACGGCGTAATAATATCATGACCAGGTCTCAACGCGATCTGAGGGTCATCCTCATTGGCGGCTCATCGCATGTAGGCAAATCTACCCTTGCCCAATCACTGGCACTGCAGCCCGGATGGAGCTACCGTGCCACAGACATGCTCGCACGTCACCCTGGACGCCCGTGGAGAATGAAGCCGGAAGCCCTGCCGGACCATGTGGCCGAGCACTATCTGTCACTGTCAGTCGATGAGCTTTATACCGACGTGATTCGGCATTACAGAGAAAATGTGTGGCCCGATATCAAAGCCATTGTTACTTCTCACGCAACTGACCTCTCTGCCGATCGGCTGGTAATGGAAGGATCGGCAATATTGCCGGAATTGATTGTGACCTTGGATTTCGATAACGTCGCCGCTGTCTGGCTCGTGGCCGACAACGAGCTCTTTGAGCAAAGAATCTACCGTGCAAGCCAATATGAAACAAAATCCCCTCGTGAGAAAACCATGGTCGATAAGTTCCTGGGGCGTACCCGTCTTTACAACCGGCGAATGATGGATGCCATCAACCGGCTCGGGCAGCTTAGCATGGTTGTGGATGATGCCTCCACGCTGGATGAACTGACAGGCAGGTGCCAGGCGTTATTGAAGTCCAATAACCGCAATACGCTCACTCTGGAAAACCACGATGGATTGGACTAACCTCCCTAAAGGCGTAACCTGATGCTTTCTTTGCTGTCGATTTTCTTCGCAGTGACCGCAGCCTTCATGCCGTCGCTGCCCGCCTTCATCCCCCGCATCGGTCTTCTGCCTCTTTATCGCATGCGTCTCATCCGTGCAGTCCTGATCATCATAGCCTGGGTGCTGGCAATCATCGCTTGTGTCAACACGCCACCTTCCTTCATCGCCCTGCCCTTTGTCCTTCTCTTCTCCATCCTCACCATCCTTTTGCAGCCCCAACGCATATTCGTCTCCCTGGACGATCCAGTGCACCTTCCGGCGTCACAGGCGAACCTTCAGGGCCAGGCCCTGGTGCTCGGGCACTCAGGGGATCAACAGGCACTGGCCTGGCCCTTCGAGACCCTCGCTCCCCGCCATTTGATCAACGACCAGATCGGAGATACACCCCTGCTGGTCGCCTACTGAGCGGCCTGCAACAGCGGCATCGTGTATGCCGCCCAAGTGGATGATCAGCGCTTGACGTTCGAGGTGGCGGGCGTGTATCGGCGCAACATGATCATCCGGGACCACCAAACCGGCACGCTCTGGCAGCACGCCACTGGCGAAGCACTGATGGGACCCCTCAAAGGCGCCCGGCTCCAGCCCCTGGGTGGGGAGCTTACCCGCTGGTCAGGGTGGCAGGAAATGAACCCTCACACCACACTGGCCGTGGAGCCTCTCCCCGACAACGGCCGCTATCCCGGACTCATCCCTCGTGATCGCCTGGAGCATCTGTTGGAGGCGTTTACGACCAACTACTCAGCCCCGGGTTTTGTAACTGATAACCGCCTGCCCATGCACGAAGAAATCGCCGGCTTGAGCCTGGCCGGCGTGGACAGAGCCTACCCCCTGGCCCTGCTGCGAGATCGAGGCGTCATCAACGACCACATCGGCGAGCGTTTTTTCGCCGTCATCTATGACGCTGACGCCGACCACGTGATTGCGCTCGATCGTCTGGTGGGCGACAGAGCCATCGATCTGCTTCCAGCCAATAGCGGTCTATCCTCGCCCGATGGCATGATGCGCTGGACCCGGGCGGGCAGCCCGCTCACTGCCAATACGCCCTCACTGCAGGGGTTGTGGATCGAGCGGCAATGGTGGCTGGGTTGGGTTGAGTTTCACCCCACAAGCGAGGTCTCGGGATGACAAACCCGCATGAAAAACCCTGTATGTCCAGGAAAACTGACATGAAGAATACTGCTTTCAAAAGAGTGATTGTGATGAACGTTTTTGATCCCTGCGAAACGCCGAAGGTCTGCGTAAATCAGCGTTCCTCTGGCTTGTCCAGATTAGGAATCGGGATGAGATAACTGTCTCATTATGTCATTGAACAAGTGGATTGATTCTCAAAAATCTGGGGAATCTGTGGTTGATCTGAGCGCCAACAAGCCATTTTCCTGCAGAGCCTGAGTAGTGACCAAGGAGGATATGCGGTTGAAGGCCATAAAGACACGATTTGACTTTCTGTTCCGTTCCACAAAGGGATTGGTACTGGTAGCCATTGCCCTCATTTCTCTGGAAACCATCATTTTTGGCATGCTTTCCGGCCCCATGGCCGAATGGGGCATCCGCGATGTCTGGCTTCGCATCACGGGCATGGAGCTGTTGCCGGCCGAACGCGAAGGGCGAATCATCATGCTCTATCACACCATCGCCATGGCTGTCGTTGCCATCGAAGTCTACTTGATCACCAACATGGTTGCCATGAAACGAGAGCGCCAGGCCGCTATTAACGGTCTGGTGACGGTGGGCTACATCACCTCCATGATATTTGGCATGTGGTTCGCCTACTTCGGCCATAATTACGTGTTTCATGGCCTGTTCATCTTTGGCCAATCCCTGCTCTTTTTTGGCGGCGTACTCCTGGCCGTAACCTTGTGGCCCTGGCAGGAAAAATATCACGTGACCGATCCTGAATACGCCCATACCAGGGGCGGCGTTGATCTGGAGCGGGCAGCTTTCTTTACAATGGCGCTCGCCACGCTGGGATCAGTTTTGTATGGCGCTGTCCCCGGCTCACTGTTCGGCAATGGCTTCGAGAGTTTCCTGGCGGAAGATTTGGTGCGACTGCCCCACAAGACGCCTCTGGAACTGGCCATTATCGGCCACCTGCACATCATGTTGACCCTGATTGCCGTGGCGCTGACGCTGATTATCGGCCGTTGGCTCGATTTCAAGGGCAGATGGCACAAAGTGGCTATGCCCACCATGATTCTGGGCACCATTGTGGTGACATTGGGGGTTTGGGCTGTGGTTCCTTTTGAACCCATCGCCCACAAAATCATCAACGGCGGCTCGATTTTCATGATTACGGCATCGCTGCTCCTGGTGGCATATGCCTGGCGACAGCAGGTGCGGTTGGGATTGGCCAAAAAGGGCATCACCCAGGCCCATTTTGGGCAAAAGATACGGGCCCTGCTGCACGATCCGCTGCCGTTTGGAGCGACCTGGCAGATGGTGTATATGAATCTTGTGGTCACGGCCGTCGGCATCTATATGGCCATCAACCTGGACGACATTTTCCGGGTATGGACGGCGCGGGAGGAGCGTATTACCCTGACCGGCCACTGGCATATCCTGGCAGGCATCATCGCCACTATCATCCTGCTCTACTACGGCGATCTGGTGGGGCTGAAAGGAAAAGTGCGCCAATGGTTTGGTTGGGTGATTATTATCAGCTCCGATGTGGCCTTTGCCGCCGCGACCATCTTCTCCATCAAAAGGCTGTTCGTCAGCGAAACAGCCCAGCAGCCCATCACCAACTGGACGATGATCCTGACAGATATTGGTTTATTCCTGGTGCTGCTGGTTCTGGGCATTCTGATGCTCTGGCGCCTGATTGACTTATTCAAACAAAAAGGACGTTGGACAACAGAGCTGCAGGAAACAGACCTCGACACCCCCAAACAGGAGGTGCCCCAATGATCCGGCTGATCGCAGTTTTCATTGCTTTGAGCCTGGTGTTGGCCGGCTGCGCAAGCCCATCCGCCGGCCCACCCCCGGTAGCGGAATTCGACACCGGTATAGACCCCGACAGCTGGGCGACCATTCCGGCAGGCGAATTTCTGCAAGGAGTACACAACCATCATCGGGAAATCGCTGCCGATTATGAGATGATGGTGACAGATGTGACCAATACTCAGTTTGCCGCCTACCTGAACCAGGCCCTGGCCGATGGCTCCCTGTCCATCGGCGATGCAGGCGTGATAGGCACCTATCCCGGCGACGAATTTCATGGCCACGAGCATGAAAAGGAAATCCAGGCCGGGGATTGGCTGCATTTTCCCTTGCACGAAGCGGATAGCCGGCTGACCTATGATGGCAAGACGTTTGGTGTCATACCGGGATACGAAAATCATCCACTGACGATGGTGACATGGTTTGGGGCGCAAGGCTATTGCGAATACGTTGACGGCCGTCTCCCTACCGATCTGGAATGGGAAAAGGCCGCCCGCGGGGATGGCGACCGCGCCTATCCCTGGGGTGCAGACATTGCCCCAGCCAACAGCAACTTCTACAAGAGTGGCGATCCCCTTGAAGGCGGCCCCAATGAAGTCGGCAACACAACCCCCGTTGGTTTCTACAACGGCCAGGCTTACGCCGGTTTCCAAACCCTCGATTCTCCCAGTCCCTACGGCCTGTACGACATGGCGGGCAACGTCTGGCAATGGATTGGCAACGTCTACCAGGACACCCATCTGCGCACCTTGCGCGGCGGCGGCAAGATGGACTACGGCTATGACTTGCGCGTGTGGAAGTTCAACAGCGCCGAACCAGATTTTTTCAGCCCCAGTATTGGATTCCGCTGCGCTCGAAACCCCGCACAGTAGGTACGACGCACTTTCTGCAAGTGCGTTGCACCTCTCAGGGAAATGAAGATGAACGACTGCGCAGGCAAACACACAGACACACCGCTGGCAACCAGGATGCAGCTGTACTGGTCGCTGATCAAAAGCCCGCAGACAGGATTACTTCTGCTGACGGGGTTGGTGGGCTTCATCAGCGCCGGGCTTCCGCTCAAGGGACAGGGGGGGGACACCTGATGGTCATGGCCGGCAGCCTCTTCCTGGCCATCAGCGGCAGCACCATCCTCAACATGTGGTATGACCGGGACATCGACGCCCTGATGCAGCGCACCTGCTGGCGCCCCCTCCCCACCGGCCAGATTGGCCCCAACGAGGCGCTGGCATTGGGATTCCTGTTGGCGTTGGCAGGCACGGTTGGGGCGCTGGCACTCAACCCGCTCTTCGGTACCATCCTGTTTGCCGGGGTCTTTTTTGATGTCCTGACATACACCATGTGGCTCAAGCGGCGCACACCCTGGTCAATCATCTGGGGCGGTATTGCAGGGGCGATGCCGCTGCTGGCGGGACGGGCGCTGGCCGTGGGCCACGTGGACTGGATTGGGTTAACGCTGGCTGCCGCCATTCTCTTCTGGATTCCCACACATGTGCTTACCTTCGGAATGCACTATCTGGTGGATTATGAGCGGGCCGGCATACCCACGGTTCCGGCCCTGTACGGTTTCCGGCGCACCCGCGCCATCATCGCCCTATCCAGCATTTTGGCGGTGGCAGCAATGGCCCTGGCGGCCGCAGGCATTGGCCTGACGGCAGGATATTGGGCAGTTCTATTGGTTATTTCCGGGGCGTTATTTGTGCTGGTGACCATGAGTATGATTCGGCCTTCGCCCCGTCTGGATTTCAGTTTATTCAAACGTGCGTCTCTGTACATGTTGAGCGCCATGCTCATCATCGTAACCGGGACACTATGAGCAAAGGAGAAGTAACATGCTCGGCAAGATCTTACGTATCGTCGCCATTATCTTGATAGGATTGGCCTCTACCCTGATGATTTTGGGCGGCATTGGCACTATTTGCATCGCCTGGTTCCCGGAAAATTGGGAAAGTTTGGCTGTGATGGCCCCTTATAAGCTCATCTTTCAGGCGGCCGTTATCTTCACACTCCTGGCCGGGTTTACCAGCCTCTGGGCCACCGTTAAACTCATTCGCCGCGAGAAAAATGGCTGGAACATGGCGGTCATTGCCCTGTTGCTCAGTCTGGCCACGGCAGGGACCAAGATGTACTTCTCCAATATGGCGCGGGGCAGCGTAGCGCCCACCAATATCCGTTTCTATTTCAGCCTGTTCGTCCTGGTCTACTTTCTGGTGATGCGAATACCCCCTCTCTGGGAAAAAGTGGGCTTCGAGGACCAGGGCCGGCCGGATGAGGATCTCAGCGGTCTGGCCGGCGGGACAACGGCTATCGTGGCCGGTCTCCTTACCCTGACGGTGCACCTCTGGGCCGGGCCGACGCACACGGTCAATGGGGTCAATTATGTAGAGTATCTACACACGGAATTGATGATCGCCGGATCCGTCATGGTTGTTGCCGGGCTGATTGCGTTGACGCTGGATTTGTGGAACATCATCGACCCCCAAAACCGGACCACGCGCTCAAGGGGTTCATCAATCAGAACTCCAACTTTGCATTGACAGTTGCCCTCTCAGGAGCTGCAATGACTACAACCCCTGTGGCGAAAAAAACACTCAGGGCGGCGCGTGCCGGCGATGCACCGCAGATCTCCGCCATGACCCGTGCCATGGTCGCGGATATGGCCAGTTACGGGGGTCACCCTGTTTCGACCGATGATTCCAACTGGGAGAGACTCACCGGAATATTCAGGATGCAGATCGAGAAGGCGAACTACCGCTACGTGGTAGTGGAACTGGCGGACGGGAACCTTGCGGGTTTCGCCGGCGCGGAGATTCTCACCCTCCATGGGGCCTACGCGCCAAAGAAGATCCTTCATGTAAGCGCGGTCTACGTTCTGCCTGAGTTCCGAAACGCTGGAATGGGAGAGTCCCTCTTGAAGGACCTGCTGAATTGGGGTCGTGAGGCTAATTGTGCAGAGGCGGAATTGAACGTCGTTGAAGCCAATCCAGCCGCCACGCTCTATCAGAAGCTTGGTTTTACCCTTTTTCAGCAGAAACTCGTGCATCCGTTAGGCCGGCGTGGCTCCTGACAGGCGAAGCATCGATGCGAGCGGCTCCTTGGGCCGCAGATGATCGGTAATCCGACAGGTTTCGATTTCTAAATCATAGGCACATTGTAACTGTACAGGTCTAGCAGAAACATCTCGCGCCTGTCATTGCGAACCGCTTTTTGGTGAAGCAATCTCCAGGTTTCTTGAACGCAATCTGCCAGCTTGAGGATTGTGTCATCGCAAGAAAAACGCTCCTTGCAATGACACCTGTACAGTTACGGCACATTTTAGGTGTAGGATTCGCTCATGAAACTATCAACTCAGGATGCCGATCTGTTTTACGGACTTATGTGGTCACTTCTGAACTATGCGAATCTGAAGTTGGGGATTTTTCCCGATATTGCCACTGGTGACGAATACAATAACCTTCCGCCTTCGCAGAAGCTCTCTGTAAGAGATGCTCTCTATGACAATATCGAACTTGTCGATGCGTATCTGGAGGAAAATCCTCAGGAATTATCCCAGGAAGAACGTGAAATCGTAAGAAGTTGGAAGAAATTTGTGCGCGGCGATTTTTACATCAAACGATTGCTCAAGAAATATGCTGTATTCATAGGGGATGAAAACGTGTATGCTGTATTAGCACTTCATGATTCGTTCGAAGACATGCTTGCATTTACCCGATTGCCATGTTATGCGAAAGCAGTTCTACTGCCGTTCAAGAACAAAATTGTCTACGACGGAATATTACAAGGGT
>JAYELL010000099.1 GCA_034717495.1 Chloroflexota bacterium
GGATCTGGTGAAGCACGCTGGCTTCGGGAAAGACCTCGGGCAACAAGAGGCGTGTTCGAAAGTCCTCGTGCTCGATCACTGCATACTGCTCTGATTCCTGGAGGCTGTTGGCTGTCAGCGGGAAAATATACCTTCCGTCGAAGCTGACTGGAGGCCCGTGGCTGTCGATGCCGGGGCGCCAGGCAAATGCCAGTGTCGCGTGGTCAGCGTCGCGCGGGGTCAGATAAACGGGTGTTTCCGGTGGCTGATCCGATATCCACTGGCCCAGTTCCCAGAGTCCCTCGTCGAAGGCGTGAAAGAGTTCCGGCAGGGCGGCCCAGCGAACAAAGTAGTTACGGGCTGAGGTGGCCGTGGCCAACAGTAGAATCAGTCCGATCAGGGCGGGACCCAGCCAGCGGCCGGCGTCTCCCAATCTGGCAGATCGACGCGAGTACTCCAATATCCACGCCAGCGGCAGGGCGATCAACATGGCGGTCGGCGCGGCTGCACCCAACACACGGTGGAAATGGGGGGCATATTCGCTGACCATCCCGGGTATCAGGAGTCCAACAAGCCCGATGATCAACAGGCTGTAGACTGGCTTGCGGATGCGCCAGAGGGCCATCAGGAATCCGGCAGCGAAGGGGACTGCCAGCCAGATGTTCAGCGCCGCAGCACCAGGAAGATTGCGCCGCGGGTCCAGATCCCCCGTCATCCCGACCGGAAAAAACATCCTGACCGAGGCCCAGGCATTCTGCCAGACATTGCCAGTAGCTGCCTCGTCGCCGGCAATGGCGACCTGGCCGGGACGCAAGAACAGGAGTTCATTGTTGTTCACAAAGAACCAGGCCAGTGGAAGGACCAGGATCAAGGCTACAGCTGCGGCAATCACCAGGCCGCGCCACCTCGCTTGTTTCTCTTGCCCGATCGACCGATCATGGTCCTCATATGGGACCCGGCGATCGTAGAGGATCAGATGGATCGCCGTCAGGGCTACCAGCAGGGGAATCACCCAGGCGCCCTGATAGGTGTAGAGACAGGCTGCCAGCACGGCGCCCAGCGCAGCGAAGCTGGGCCAACGATTGCTGCGCCAGCCCCGCAGGAGTAACCAATTGGCGGCAGTCCATTCCAGGGGGACTATGATGGGTTCAATGCCCATGCGGCTGAAGTGCAGATGCCAGCGCATGATGGCTAAAACCAGGGCGGCAAAAAAGGGGAAAACGATCGTCAATTCTGGCTGCCTGCGGCGCATCTCCTCACCCAGCATGAACATAACCAATACGCCCAGCAGGCCGAAAAGAGCGGCCGTCGTGCGCATCGCTGTCGGTCCCGCTTCAGCGCCAAATAGCTGGAAAAGGGCAAACATGAGGGCATTGGCGTAGGCGTTGAGGGGTGGAACGCCGAAGTTACCGGTCAGGAAAATGGGCTTATATCCTGGCTCGGTGAGGATGCGCCAGGCTTCCAGACCCTCGAACGACTCGTCGAAGTGAAAGCCCGGAGGCAGACTGTCGATCTGCCACAGGCGCAGGCCGGCGGCCACGGCCAAAATTAAAAGCAGTGCCAGGAAACGCCGGGCAAAGGATGGGCTTCTGACCACCTCAATCGGGACCAGGGTAGGGAACATCGATCACCAGCGCATCGACCTCCCGCTGCAGAATGTCGAGCTGCTGCCTGACCGTGGCGAGTACCTGATCCAGCGGGATCAGTTGCCGTTCCTTTTGATCCCGTCGTTTGAGTTCTACCCCTCCCTGTTTCAACGCTCGGGCGCCCACGGTGATGCGCAAGGGCAAGCCGATCAGATCGGCATCGTTGAATTTCACGCCAGGACTGGCGTCATCCCGATCATCGTAAAAGACCTCGATCCCTGCCGCTCGAAGCTCGTCGTAGAGCCAATCCGCCGTTTCGACCGCCTCGGGCGCCTTGCGGGGCAGCACCACCAGATGGACATGGAAGGGGGCGATGCTAACCGGCCAGATCAGGCCATAGTCGTCGTTGTGGGTTTCGGCGACGGTCGCCAACATGCGGCCTACCCCGATGCCGTAGGATCCCATGACAATCGGTAATAACGACCCATCCGCGGCGTGGAAAGTGGCGCCCAGCGCCTGCGAAAAGTGTGTCCCCAGTTTGAAGATGTTTCCCACCTCCACACCACGCTCGGTCTGCAGGGCATGACCACAGTGCGGACATGGGTCGCCGGCAGCAGCAGCCGTGATGTCCGCGATGACATCCGGCTGAAAATCCCTGCCACTGGTGACGTTGCGCAGGTGATATCCCTCGTCGTTGGCGCCCGTTACCAGATTAGGCGTTGCTGCCACCAGGTCATCGACGATCACCAGGCAGTGTTGGACGCCGATGGGCGACGCGTAGCCGGGCTCAGCGCCGATCGCTCGAATCTCCTGCTCAACAGCCGGCCGGAGGCTTTTTGCCTGGATCGCCTGCCGGAGCTTTGTTTCATTGACGTCCATGTCACCGCGGGTAACAGCGAAAACAAACAGCTCATCCCTTTTTTGCCCGGCGAATTCTGCCACAAAGAAGATCGCCTTGGCCGTCTGGTTGGTTGGCACGCCGAGAAAGGAAGCCACATCGTCGATGGTTTTGCAATCGGGGGTGGCGACCTTTTCCAGCGGGGCCGGCTCGATCTGAGGTGGCTTCGGTTTGCGGAAGGTGGCAACTTCCCGATTGGCCGCGTAGCCACACTGATCGCACAGGAGCAGGGTGTCCTCACCTTTTTCGGTGAAGACTATGAATTCCAGGGACTGGCTGCCGCCCATGATGCCCACGTCGGCGCCGACGGTCATTACATTCAGGCCAGCGCGGTGGAAGATATTGTGATAGGCCTGCCAATGCGCTCGAAATTGGCGATCCAATCCCTCTTCATCGATGTCCAGAGAATAGGAGTCTTTCATCGTAAACTCCCGGACGCGTATCAGCCCACCGCGCGCCCGGGGCTCGTCCCGAAACTTGGTTTGGATGTGGTAGACCAGTTGGGGCAACTGGCGATAGGAGCTGATCTCCCGCTTCGCCAGATCGGCCACCACCTCCTCATGGGTGATCGCCAGGGTCATGTCTCGTTTAGCCCGGTCTTGCCAATGGACCAACTCCGGGTAGGCAGCATCCCAGCGGCCGGAAGCCTGCCACAGTTCAGCTGGATGCACCACCGGCATAGTGATTTCCTGTCCGCCAATGGCGTTCATCTCCTGGCGGATTATGGCTTCGATTTTATCCATAGCGCGGCGGGCCAGCGGCAGGTAGGAGAATATCCCGGAAGCCAGCGGACGGATAAAACCGGCACGCAACAGGTACTGGTGGCTGATCAGTTCCGCGTCAGCTGGTGCCTGGCGGAGGGTTTGGAAGAAAGCGCGGGTCAAACGCATGGTCGGTTCCTTAATGAGATGTCACAATGTCATAATGTCACAATTCGATGTTGACATCATGACATAATCTAATACGCTCTGGCGAAGATCGCCACGCGATCAGTTTTCTGGCCGGTGAAGAAACAGACTCCCTCACCTTCCTCTGCATCCAGTGGGAAGCAGCGAATGGTCGCCTTGGTATCGGCCTTCACCTGGTCTTCCTCCTCGGCAGTGCCTGCCCAATGAACTCGCAGGAAACCTCCCTCGCTATCGAGAGTTTCCCTGAATTGCTGGTAGGAAGAGATGCCGGTGTGGGTATTCTCCTCCCGGAAGTCGGTGGCCTGCTGCAGAAGACTGGCCTGTATGTCGCTCAGCAATTCCTTGACTGCCTGATCGACGCCGTCGACCGGGATGCCGAACACCTTGGCTTTGGGGCCATCATCCTGTTCCTGGTCGCGGCGGATATCGCGGCGGGCAAGAACCACAGCGTTTTTCTTGACGTCGCGGGGACCGATCTCGACTCGCACAGGCACCCCCCGCATTTCCCAGTCGTTGTACTTGAAACCAGGCGTGAGGCCATCCCGGTCGTCCAGATGTACGCGGATTCCCGCTTCCTTGAGCTGGGCCACCACCCGGTGAGCGAGTGGCATGACAGCCTGCTCTTCCTTCGCCTTGCGGAAAATGGGGACCACCACTGCCTGAATGGGCGCCATCACCGGCGGCAGGCGCAGTCCTTGATCATCGCCGTGGGCCATGATCACCGCGCCCACCATGCGGGTACTTACTCCCCAACTGGTCGTCCAGGCAAATTGCTGTTCGTTGCTTTCATCCAGGAATTTGATATCGAAAGCCCTGGCGAAGTTTTGGCCGAGAAAGTGGCTGGTGCCGGCCTGAAGGGCCCAGCCATTGCCCATCATTGCTTCGATGGTGTAGCTGTCAACGGCGCCGGCAAAGCGTTCCCGTTCGCTCTTGACCCCCTGGATCACCGGAATGGCTGCATCGTTGATGGCGAAATCGGCGTAGACATCCAGCATCTGCAGGGTTTCGGCAACAGCTTCTTCTGATGTGGCATGGGCTGTATGCCCCTCCTGCCAAAGGAACTCCAGGGTCCGCAGGAAAGGCCGCGTGCGCATTTCCCAGCGCACCACGTTGGCCCACTGGTTGATCAGCACAGGCAGGTCGCGGTAGCTCTGGATCCACTGGCTGTACATATGCCCGATAATTGTCTCCGATGTAGGGCGGACGACCAGGGGCTCGGTCAGTTCTGAGCCGCCGCCAATGGTGACGACCGCCAGTTCCGGCGAGAATCCTTCGATGTGGTCCTTTTCCTTCTCCAGGAAACTCTTGGGAATGAATAAGGGGAAATAGGCGTTGACGTGTCCGGTAGCCTTGAATCGGCTATCGAGGCCACCCTGAACGGCTTCCCACAACTGGTATCCGTAAGGCTTGATAACCATACAGCCGCGAACGGGCGAGTTTTCGGCCAAATCGGCCTCGCGAATGACGTCCAGATACCAGCGGGAATAGTCCTCGCTGCGTGGTGTAACTCGAGATGCCATGAGGGACTCCTTTTGTCCGATATTATCTCTGTGAAGTTTCTCGTGGCGAGCCATAGACAAGATGGGCGCAAGACTCAGGCCACGACTGTTTCCCGGTCAGGGAAGTGACGAATGCAAGATTGTACGATGGAATGATCATTGAATCAAATCAGGCGTCTTGTTCTGCGCTGGAGTTTCGGGTCAGTACGTCGATTGCATCCTGTGGTGTGTCGGTGAAGGTCAGGAGTGCCAGGGCGGATGAGCCTAACTGGGTCCAGTTGTAGGTCGAGTAGACCACCTGGGGCCACTCCGGTCCCACGATGATCAAAGGCCGCACCGGTATTTCTGCGATCAACATCATATTCCACACCACCGTCAATTCCGCCAGGGTGCCAAGTCCCCCGTGCACGATGATAAAGGCAGCGCTCTCGATTGCCATGCGTTGGATACGATCTGGCAGTGTTGCGCACTTGCGCTCCTCGCGTACCCAGGGATTGGGTTCCAGCTTGTCGTCAAACGTGACGCAGGTATAGCCGATGGTTTTGCCGCCGGCTTCAAGGGCGCCCTTCAAAGCGGCTTCCATGGTTCCCATATACCCGCCGGTTGCAACGGCATAGCCTTCATCGGCCAGCAGCCGGCCCAGCAAGAGAGAGTCGGCGTAGAGTTGGCTGTCATCTGAGACTCTGGCGCCGCCAAACAGGGTGACTATTTGCGGTGATGTGGGTTGTTGTTCCATTCCTTGCCCTATTCGAATAGACCGCGAGGACCGGTTGGCCCGGGATCGCTAAAGATCGAGAACTTTCCAGGGATAGACATTGATGACGGTTGTATCGTGGTATCGGGTTTCGGTCACTTCATCTGACCTGTAAACATGTTTGTGCCCATGGAGCAGATAGCGGGGACGAAAGGTGCGCATTAGCCACAGAAAACTTTCGAAGCCCTGGTGGGCCCGGTCGCTGCCATCGTGAATGCCTGCGGGCGGACTGTGGGCCACCAGAATATCCAGGTGGCGGCCAAGGCGCGCTCTTTGCCACAACATCGCGGGGATCAGTTTCCAGGTATTCAGACGCATTTCAGTCTGGGTATACTGGAAGCGAGGATTGCTGTTGTAGCGGATCGAGCCCTCCAGGCCGGCGATGACCAATCCCTGTTCGACGACGACCCGCCCGTGGATATCCATCGGATGCCGCCGGTAACCCTCATGCATGCCTTCCTGGCGGAATTCTGCGCCGGAAGCATGGTTTCCATACACCCAGAAGCAGGGAACGTCCAACATGCTGATAACGTAGTCCAGATAGTAGGGAGCAAGGTCACCGCAACCCAGCACAAGCTCAACTGGTCCCACCAGTGAGCGGATGCGCGGGCTATAAATGAGTGGATCGATCTTGTCGCTAATGGCCAGGACTTTCATTACAATGCCACAATGCCTCACAGATTGCGGGCAGTATAACACCCGGTGTCGTGGCTGTCAACGGTCACCTTCACCGCCGGCTGCTTGCCAATCGGCCCAGAACGCCGCAGCCAGATAGGCGTACCCCTGATTTGACCGGACCTGCAGGGCCAGTTCCCGATTCATCTTGGAGGATGCTTCACTGCCGTTGATGCTTCCCAGGTGGAGCCAGCCCTGATGGTCATTTTCCACCAGTACCATCTTGTTGTGCAGGCCCAACCCGGCTGGATTTCCCAGGCGCGCCCTGAGATCCAGGCTTTCGTCGAAGGCAATTTGGTGTAGATAGCCAACTGTTTGCGCGTTTTGCCCATAAGAAAAGTAGCTGTCGAGCAGGATTCTTACCTGGGCGCCCCGGCGGGCTGCGTCGATGTATGCCTGCAATCGAAGGTTGGGTGCGGTCTCGGGGACGTCGGCAGCGCTGCCCCAGTGCACCCGTTCGTAGAGCTGTTCGACAAGAACGATGTCACCCTGGCCTGCCTGAGCAACCATACCCAGAATCCCTCCAGCCTCGGGTGGCAGAAGACTCGATTCGGGCGCCTGGATCAGTTGTCCTGAGAAAGAGCCCGATAATACCAGCGGTTGGCTGTGAATCAACTGATAGGCGTCGCCGCCTGTCTCATTGTCGGGTTGGAATCCGGCCGGGGGCGCGCCATAGCGAGGATCGGATTCGGTCCAGCGGAAGAGATCGCGATGGTGCACGGGATCAAAGTCAGCGTGGAAGATCTCACGAGCGCGGGCTACAAGTTCGACCGAATCTGTTGCCAGGGCAGCGCCCCGGCGTCCAACTGTGCCATCAGATTTGTCATCATCGGGCATGGAAGCGGGTCCCATGTTTTCCGTGCTGACGAGTAGAATGCGCTCGTCTACCACGGCGAACTTAGCGTGTTGATAGGCATAACGATCGCTGGCATCGTTGCGATCACTCACCATGAACCAGACCTGTCCACCGGCTTCTTCGATCATCTGGGAAACGTAGCGCTCCTGATCGTCGATGCCTCCCACGGGACCACCCTCCAGCAACAAGGTTACAGACACATTGTCCCTGGCCTTGTTGGCCAGAAGTTCCGCGAGGGCGATATGTTTGAAGGTGTGTACTTCAAGGATGATACTTTCTTGAGCGGTGGCCAGGGTGTCGCGAACCATTTCGAAGAGATTATCCGGGCCGAGAGAGATGGTAAACGTGGCGCTGCTGGTGATCTGAACTGGGCGGCTGAAGCGTTCCAGGTCCCAGCCAGGATACTGTACCCGGCGTCCGGCCAGGTGATCATTGGGATCCTGGGCCCAGTCGCTCGATGTGTTTGTGTCGCTGACCTGTCCTGCAGCGGGCAAACTCAACTTGCGATAGAGGATCTGCCCTTCGGCGGGAAAGGCATTGCTGGGGGAGTAGGGCATCAAGGCAGGGCCGATCCAGCCGGGCTGATCCTGGTCTCCGTTTTCGTAGACCAGGACATCCACGACGCTGCCGGCTGGATCGGAAAGGATGATCTGCCCCCCTGAATTGCTGAATCGAAGGGGGGTGCCAGACAGGTTGGGAACGCCTGGATCGGTATCGGCGCCATACTCGCAGTCTGGCATCAGGCCGAATACCAACGAAAAGGCTGTGGCCTCCCGGCTGCACCATAGGCTGGCATGGGAGTCCAGAGTCAGCTGGGGGAATACAACGGTGCGCCGACCATCGCTGACCCTGTACCCCGCAAGATCGATAGCGTTTCGGCTTGCGTTGCGGAGACGAAAGGCCTCATCGGGTTCGTTGCGAGTAACGGTGTCGTAGTAGAGGGCAGTGATATGAAGCGAGGGGTGGTGACTGCTGATCAAGGGCAGAAAGGTCTGATGGTCGTTCAATGGGCTCACAGGTTGTGCCTGAAATGGCGTGATGTTGTTATCCGGGACCGGGTTCGTAGTGATAGCCAGAGCAGCCGAAACCAGAAGAATCAGCAGGAAAAAACGCGTCGACATGAGTGTCCCCCTTGTTGCATGTTGTTGTCTGGAATGGATACGGATTGAACGAGCCAGAACGGCTAATCTTTCCCCCGAGAGATTGGTCCAGTCGGACCTCTGCTCTCAACTGATATAGTATACCACTATTTGGGACTCGCGCCAGTTGGATTACGGTGAGTCCAGCTCCAGTCAGATTCTTGCACACTGGGCAAGAAAATTAGCCACGAACCTGACAAGGATGTACCGCGACCTCTGCGCCGGAGGTCTGCGCAAATCAGCGTTCCTCTGGCTTGTCCAGGTTAGGGTAAGGCGGCTGACGAGCCGCCTTTGCGCAAGATCAACCGGCTGACCCAAAAAATGGGGATTTCGTACAGCCTGGACTCCGCTGCATATTGAGGATTGCTGAAGTTGAGTCGATCACCTCTGATGTAGCTATGTGGAAGGAAGAACAACTCAACGCACCCACAAGTTCTCTTGTTCACCAATATGAAGAGATAACTTTTGCCCACGTACAAGGGTTGTGTTATCATGTTTTTTTGGGTATGCCCCCGTAGCTCAGTGGATAGAGCGCGGGTTTCCTAAACCCGGCGTCGCAGGTTCGACTCCTGCCGGGGGCACCTGGGGTTCTGGCCGATGCAGGCTCAGATTACGATTTTTCTCGGCGCGAACCCTGGGATCTTAGGATTGGATCCGGGCCGATTGACTGGCAATTGCCTGAAATCGGTTTTTTTATGGGCAGAGTCTTCGACGATTTAATAACGAAAGAAAAGAGATGAAGGAGCAGTAACGGTGACAAGTATGAATCCACAATTGATTTCTCCCTATGGTGGCGAGCTAGTAAATCTGATGGTGTCGCCCGAGGAGCAGGAGGCGTTGAAAGCCTATGCAAGCGATCTGCCTTCCCTGCAGATCTCTCAGCGGGCCGAATGCGATCTGGAATTATTGGCAGTGGGCGCCTTTTCCCCCCTGGATCGTTTCATGGGGCAGGAGGATCTGCAGCGGGTGCTGGATGAAATGCGCTTGACAAATGGCTACCTTTTCCCGATTCCGGTGACTTTACCGGTCAATCCCGATGCCACGTCGATTGCGGGGCAATCGGCAACTCTGAGTCTGGATCAGGACATCGCATTGCGCAATTCCAAAAACGAGCTTCTGGCCGTCATGACGGTCGAGGAGATCTACGACTGGGATCTGGCCGAGATAGCTGAAAAGGCCTTCGGTACTCAGGATCTTCGCCATCCCCTGGTGGCTGAGATGCACCGTTGGGGCAAAGTCAACATCTCGGGCAGGCTGCGGGTGCTCAATCTACCCAAACACTACGATTTCCAGGACCTGAGGCTGACGCCCACGCAGACCAGGGCACGCCTGGCCCGGCTGAGCCACCAGAATGTTGTGGCCTTCCAGACAAGGAATCCGCTGCACCGGGTTCACGAGGAACTCACCAAGCGCGCCACTGAGGAAATCGACGGGGCACTTTTGCTGCATCCGGTTGTTGGCATGACCAAGCCGGGCGACGTGGACCATTTCACCCGCGTTCGAACCTACAAAGCCCTGACCAGCCGTTACTACGACCCCGATCGCATTCTGTTGTCCCTGCTTCCGTTGGCCATGCGCATGGCGGGGCCCCGCGAAGCACTCTGGCATGCCCTGATTCGCCGCAACTATGGGGCAAATCACCTGATAGTCGGGCGTGATCACGCCGGGCCTGGCAATGACTCCCAGGGCAATCCGATCTACGGCCCCTACGATGCCCAGGAAATGGTGGCTGAGTACTCCGATGAGATCGGGGTGAAGATGGTGCCCTTCCGTATGTTGGTCTACCTGCCCGACGAGGAACGCTATGAGGAGGTGACCAAGGTGCCCGAAGCCAGCCGCACCGCTGCCATCTCTGGCACCCAGGTGCGGGAAGAGTACCTGAACAACGGCAAAAAACTACCCGATTGGTTCACCCGTCCCGAGGTTGCCGATATTCTGGCCGAGACCTACCCGCCGCGCCACAAGCAGGGAGTGTGTATTTGGTTCACCGGCCTCAGCGGCTCAGGCAAGTCCACCACCGCCGAAGTACTGACGGTACTGCTTCAGGAGCATGGCAGGCAGGTGACGGTACTCGACGGAGATGTGGTCCGCACCCACCTGTCGAAGGGACTGGGCTTCAGCAAGGACGATCGCGATATCAACATCCGGCGCATAGGCTTTGTGTCGGCCGAGTTGGTGCGCCATGGTGGCACCGCCGTCTGCGCGGCCGTCAGCCCCTACCGCGCTACTCGCAACGACGTGCGCAACCTGGTGGGCAAGGATCACTTCGTGGAGGTCTTCGTCGACACGCCGCTGGCCGTGTGTGAGCAGCGGGATGTCAAGGGGCTCTATGCCAAGGCTCGCCGTGGTGAGATCAAGGGCTTCACCGGGATCGACGATCCCTACGAGGCTCCCAACAACGCCGAGTTGATGCTGGATACAGTGCGAAACACGCCTGAGGAAAACGCCCATGTCATCCTCAACTACCTGATCGACCAGGGTCTGGTCAGGACCACAGAACGGGAGACCCCGATGGTAGCCCAGAAAAGTGGCGGAATCGCCTAAATGCAGCGGGCACTGATCACAGGTGGGGCCGGTTTTATCGGCTCCCATCTTGCGCAAGCACTTTTGCAGCGCGGGTGGCAGGTTACCGTGATCGATGACCTGTCCACCGGCTCCTTTGCCAACATCGAGCACCTTGTTGGCCATCCACACTTCGGTTATGCCATCGAGAGCATTACGAATGAGATGGTGCTCGACCGCCTGGCCAGCGAGTGCGGCACGATTTTTCACCTGGCCGCCGCTGTCGGGGTCAAACTGATTATTCAGGCGCCAGTCCATACGATCGAAACAAATGTCATGGGAACTGAGGCCGTCCTGAAAACCGCCCTGCGCTACCGGGCCAGGGTACTGATTGCCTCCACGTCCGAGGTCTACGGCAAGGGCACCAGGGTGCCATTCCGTGAGGATGACGATGTGGTTCTGGGACCCACCTCGCGCAGCCGTTGGTCCTATGCAGCCTCCAAAATGGTCGATGAGTTCCTGGCCCTGGCCTATGGCAGCGAGCATGGACTACCCATCACCATCTTTCGGCTGTTCAACACGGTGGGACCCCGTCAATCAGGCCGCTATGGCATGGTGATCCCCCGCTTTGTCAGACAGGCCCTGCAAGAGGAGCCGCTTACCGTCTATGGCGATGGCCAGCAGACCCGCTGTTTCTGCAATGTATCGGATTCTGTCACAGGTATCGTTGGGCTGGCCGAGGCTCCCCAGGCATTGGGTCGCGTCTTCAATCTTGGCGGAACCGACGAGATCAGCATTCTCGATCTGGCCCATCGGGTGTTGAAGATCGTGCACCCGACTGCTCGGGATTGGCAAGATCGTTTAACCTTCATTCCCTACTCGGAGGCTTATGCGGCCGGGTTTGAGGACATGCAACGACGGGTCCCTGATATCACCCGGATTCAGGAGACCATCGGTTGGCAGCCTCAAATCTCGCTGGATGACACGATCCGGCAGGTGGTCGCAACTTACCAGTAGCGTTTTGCCTTGGCTCTTTGAGATAGCAACACCGACGGTTTACTTACGCCAAACTGGACCAGGTGGTTTTTCGAAACGCCATGATCCGGAAGGGGCGGTTGATGCTTTGACAAAAGGCCTCGCGGCGGGTTGCCGGATCTGCATCGAAGGATCGGGCCAGTGCCGGGTCATTGGGTGTGAAGCCGCCATGGATCGCCAGAATCTCCTCGATTAACCGGGCATAGCCCTCGACATCGCTTCGGATGTGCAGAATGCCGTCAGGTCCCAGTTGATCATGAAAGAGTGCTGCCACCGGTTCGGTGAACAGGCGCCTGGCACGGTGCTTGCGTTTCCACCAGGGATCGGGGTAGAGCACGTGAATGACATCAACCTTAGCCAGCAGGTTCAGCTGGGGCAAGGCCCAGCGGGCGTCGTCGTCGCTGATCCAAAGATTGTTGAGGCCACGCTGCTCCACATGGCGCGTGATGCCACGGCAGAGGTGTCTCTTGACCTCGAACCCAAGGAAGTGCCGGTTCGGGTCAGCGCTGGCTCGCCCCAGCATGAACTCTCCAGAGCCAAAGCCGACCTCGATCTCCAGAGGCCGGTGGTCCAGGAACCTATCCAAACGACCTCGTTTCCCTTCGCTGATTTCGATCAGGCGAAAGTAGGGCTGTTCCTCGGGAATCGCCCGCCAGCGCACGTGATCGGGTCGACGTTTTGGATCGCCACCGATCAGTCCTTTCCCCTCAGCGTATCCTTTTGCATCCTTTTGGCGCTGGGCCTGGTCTGTTTCGAACGTTTCCCGCCCAACGCGCATCTGTCTTTCCATGGGCCGCCTGTATTTGTGCGGGACGGTCTATGTTGCCACGATATTCACCAGCTTGCCACCGGCAAAAATAACCTTGCGGATGGTTTTGCCGCTGATATGCCGTTGAACATTGGGGTCCGCCATGGCGAGCTCGCGTGCCTGTTCTTCCTCGATGCCGGCCGGCGCCTCGATCTTGCTGCGAACCTTGCCGTTTACCTGAACAACCAGGGTGATGGTCTCTTCCCTGGCTGCCTCCGGATCCCACTGGGGCCAGGACTGTAGATGGATGCTGGGTCCGGGATGCCGGCGTTGCCACAGTTCCTCAGTCAGATGCGGCGCAGTGGGTGCCAGCATCAACAGGAGACTGTCCACCGACTCATGCCAGGCATCGCTTCCATAGACCGGCGTACCGCGCGCGGTTTTCAGGGTGTTTCGCAAGGCCATGAGCCTGGCAACCATGGTGTTGAATTTGAAGGATTCAATGTCGCCGGTGATGTCCCGAATAGTCTGGTGCGTCGCCCGACGCAGCTCCTTTTCCTGACTCGAGTCAGGCTTTCCGGCATCGTCAGAATCGTTGGCACACAGCGTCCAGACATCCTGCATGAAACGCTGCACACCCTCGATACCCTGGCTGTTCCAGGGTCCGCCCTGGTCCCAGGGGCCGATGAACATCAGGTAGGCACGCACCGTGTCGGCACTGTAGCGTTGCACGAGTGCATCGGGTGCGATGACGTTACCGCGGCTCTTGGACATCTTCTCGTTGTCCTCACCCAGGATCATGCCCTGGTTGAAGAGGCGTAACATAGGTTCATCGAAGTCGACGAGTCCCATGGTTTGCATGGCCTTGGTGAAGAAACGGGTATAGATCAGGTGCATGGTGGCGTGTTCGATGCCGCCTGTGTACTGATCGACCGGCAGCCAATAGTCGCCTTGCGCTTTGTCCCAGGGAAGGTCGTCGGGACCCAACGTCTCGCCCGTCATATGATAGGGTGTGACATAGGCATAGTGATACCATGAGGAACACATAAAGGTATCCATTGTATCGGTCTCGCGCTCGGCGTCCCCTCCGCAGGAGGGACAGGATACGTGGCGGAACGTCTCATGGTACTTCAAGGGGCTTTCGCCGGTCGGCAAAAACTCCGCATCGTCCGGCAAGACGACGGGCAAGTCTTGGTAGGGTACAGGCACCACACCGCATTCAGGGCAATCGATCATGGGAATGGGCGCTCCCCAATAGCGCTGCCGGCTGATGAGCCAATCGTGTAGCCGGTAGTTGATCGCGAACTTCCCTGTGCCTTGTTCATTGAGCCAATTCGTCACTTCTTCCCTGGCTCGATCGCCCGGCGTGCCCGAAAACGCTCCTGAGTTGATCATGGCGCCATACTCGTGATGGAAAAGCACATCCCGATACCATGCCACATCGTGCCACATCTCCATGACCGTGCGGAATCGCCGCATATAGTCGTATCCCTCCTGGCAGCGGGAGATGATCAGATGGTCTGCGGCCATCGAGTCGAGGGAGGCCGGTCCATCCTGAAACACAACCTGCCATCCTCTCCCTACAATGTCGGCCCAGTGGCCTGGCCGAAGGTGTGTCTGCAGGAGTTCGGTATAATGAGCGATGTCGTCGTCGCCGCCCAGAACAACGCCGAAGAAACGTCCCCGATCCTCGATGGACAGGAACTCGAATGCCAGCCCAGCCTGTTTGAGCGCGAAGGCGAATGCATCCTGATCGATGACAGAGCCGTCCCAGACGACACTTTTCGCCCGCTCTTCAGGGTTCTCGATGACTGGAATGATGGTCAGGCCGAATTTCAGGGCAAACTCAGAATCCCGCTCGTCGTGGCCGGGCACGGCCATGATGGCGCCGGTGCCATAGCTCATCATCACATAGTCGGCAATCCAAATCGGAATTCGCTCACCATTGACCGGATTTACAGCGTACGCGCCGGTAAAAACGCCGGTTTTCTCCTTGTCAACAGCTCCCCGGGTGATCTCATCCTGGCGTTTAGCCTGTTCCACATAGTCATCGACAACCGACCGCTGCTGATCGCTCGTGATTCCCTGGACCAGCGGATGTTCCGGGGCCAGGACCATGAAGGTGGCTCCCCAGAGGGTATCGGGCCGGGTGGTGAATACCGACAGATCACCCTCACCGGCCTCGGCATCGTCGGGCATGTACTCGGGCGCGACGGTGAAGGTCACCTCGGCGCCCTCGGAGCGACCGATCCAATTGGCTTGCTGGATCTTTACCGGTTCAGGCCAATCAATGGTATCGAGGCCGTCCAGCAGTTCCTGAGCGTAGTTTGTGATACGGAACTTCCATTGGTTCAGTTCTTTTTTGATGACGGGCGTGTCACAGCGCTCGCAATGGCGATCTTCTCCCCAAACCTGTTCGCGCGCCAGGGTGGTGTTGCAATGGGGACACCAGTCTACCGGCGCAAATTCCTTGTAAGCCAGGCCGGCGTCGTAGAGCTTGAGGAAGAACCACTGGGTCCACTTATAGAGCTCCGGATCACACGTGACCGCTTCGCGATCCCAGGCCCACATCGCCCCCATGGTGCGCATCTGGCGGCGCATGTTTTCGATGTTTTCCAGGGTCCACTTGTAGGGATGAACGCCATGCTGAATAGCGGCATTTTCCGCGGGCAGGCCAAAGGCATCGAAGCCAATCGGAAAGAAGACGTTGTATCCCCGCATACGACGGTAGCGCGCGGCCGCATCGCTGGGGGTCATTGCGTACCAGTGGCCGATGTGCATGTCGCCCGACGGGTAGGGCAACATGGTCAGGAAATAGAACTTTTCCCGATCGGGGTCTTCGACTGTGTCATAGAGGCCGTCGGCGGCCCATTGCTGCTGCCATTTCGGCTCGAAATCCTGAGGAATGTATCTGTCTGCCATTTGCTCTTATTCTCCTGGGAAAATAAACAGCCCTCGTCCACTCAGGGACGAAGGCATTTGCTCCGCGGTACCACCCTGCTTGAGGACGGTGATCGGTATTCGGTAATCAGTGATCGGTTCCGTTCTTTGACCGATAGCTAATTACTGATGACCGACAATGACCTGTCCTCCACTCAGGTGACCGATAACGGGGTCATCCGGCGCGCGCTGTGGCACATGCCATTCACGTGCGCAACTCCCGGGCGAGTTCGATCTTTGGGCCGGCACGCGTCCAGGTGCCTGCGAGCTCACACCGGCCGCTCGCTCTCTGGGACGCAGATCTACTACTCCCGATCACAGTGTCTCTATTCAATTAGTGCGGGGGAAGTATAGGCCAGATTGTCGGGCTTGTCAAAACAGGGAAAATGAAGAGCCGGAGGGATAAACCTCCGGCTCTGACTCCTGGTGGAGCTGAGGGGACTCGAACCCCTGACCCCCACAATGCCATTGTGGTGCTCTCCCAGCTGAGCTACAGCCCCAGGAACGGGTGCATCTGGTTGGCTGTCAAATCAACCTGGTGGAGCTGAGGGGACTCGAACCCCTGGCCTCTACAGTGCGATTGTAGCGCTCTCCCAGCTGAGCTACAGCCCCAGAATCGGCAGGCACCAAATATTATACTGGGGCGACTCTCGATTGTCAAATAACGATTCAAGGAAACAGCAATCAGGTAGGTTGACACCAGTAATGGCCTATGTTATGCTTTGAATAGTCTAAATCCCCGACTGAAACGGGTTGTCGTTACCCGTTGCTGACTGACAAAAACACCCAAGGATTTGCCCGGATTTCTCAGGAGAACCCGACAATGACTACCAACGATTATGCCGCATCGGCCGCTCAGTTTTCCAGGGAAGTGCGACTGTTGTTTGATGTCGACGAAGAAGTGCTGCGCGGGCCGGCAACGGCTACCGCTGCGCCCGACGGCATGCCCGACCCGCTCGATCAGTTGGTCGAACATTCCACGGCTTTGGTTGAAGAAACCGCCGGGTATCTGGATGCCGAGGATCCTGCCGTTCAACTTGGCGCTGAGCAGCACCTGGTGGCCCATGCCGCCATTGCGCTCCAAGTGGCCGAGCGATTGCTGGATGCCGTGGAAGATGAAGAGGGCGCGCCAAGCACGGCGCCATCCCGGATAGCGCCGGACCCGGTCGATATCGAAGAGCTATTGAGTATTATCGAGAGCCCTCTGGACAGCTCTGCTCCTGAGCCGATGCGCACGTCAGATGGTGTGCCACCTCTTCCAGCCAAGAGTGATGAACTCATGGCAACGGTCGACCAGACTGTCGATCATGTGATGGAGGGCGTGGCAGAGAACTCGCGCGATTCTCTGGCTGGCCTGATCGGCCTGGACGTGGCTCTGCTGAAGGAAGCAGCTGACCTGGTAAGTGTCGAGTTGGGTGCGTTGATAGAAAAGTTGGGAGAACAGACATCCCGCCTGATTGCTCGAGCCGTGGCGTTCATCGTTCAGGCCTACGACAGTCTCCTGGCGGCTTTGGGGCAGGATGTTACCAGTGACCTGCGCCGGCAGGCCGCCGACTGGACGGAGCGATTGCAGGAAGGGGAGACGGTAGAACAACTGCTGGGTTACATCTTCGATACGGAAACTACCTTGGAAGAGATCGAAACGATGCTGACTCTGAGGCGCTTCCCATCGACATCATTGGGTCAGGCCCAGAGCAATGTTCAGGCATTGCAACTCAGCTTCAGCGACCGCACCAAGCTGGTGGGCCAATTGTTGGCAGGCCTGGGCCTGCTCAAACGGATCCCAGCCGCTCGGAACCCTGTAGTCGAAGTTGCGTCGGCAGTGGTGTACATTGCGTTGATTGGCTTGATCATTTATGTTGGCGCGGACTACGTGGATGCACCCAGATTGGAGCGTATTGGCCGGGTCTCGGGCATCTTGCACACCGTGCGGGACAGTTTGATTGCGGTGTAGGTTTCAAAATTGAAGCCGAAACATCTCCAGGTTCCTTACAGTATGAATGATCCTGAAGATCACGGTACACTCAATAGGTCCTGAAATACCCCAGCGCCTTTTCCTGGTCGGCGCTCATCACAACCTCCAGGTACTTGCCATCACGGATGGCTGGAACGTCGATCACCTTCAATGTGCCAGCCAGCGCCGCATCCTCAGGCAAAAGCTCATGCAATCGATTGGACGCCTCGGCAAAAAACCGCTCGTCGAACAGCGTCTCCTTGTTGTCCGGGAAAACTGCCAGAGGAAAGATCCTTGCCTCGACCAGGTCCTGGAAGAAGTGGGTTCCATGCGACACCTCCGGCGCCGCATTGCCATAGCGAACGCCCAATTCAATCAACATCCGGGTATTGAAGATATCAGCGTAGGTCACCTTGACTCCCAAATCAAGGTTTGAACTGCCCCAGCGTCCGGGACCGATCAAAATGAACTGCTGCCCTTGCAGGGCACGATTGAGCCTGCCGACAGCCCGCGCCACCTCCAGCTTGTCGGACGGCATGGCTAAACGAGCGTATTGCGCCGGGTCCACGAAAACAATATAGCGGATGCGATCCACGGTGCCGCTGGGAATCAGGTAGTTGGCGGTGAAGAGTTGATCTTCCAGGGGCACATCGGTGGGTACCCAGGTATCCTGATCCTGATCCCGGCTGCTCTGCGGCCTGCACTGCAACAGGTGGATGATCACCTCGGGCTTGCGGGTTGAGCCACAAAGCTCCACGGTAAACTCAACATCCACAGGGCAGCCATAGGCAGTCCGCAGGGTTGCCAGGATTTTTTTCATCAGCGGTACAAAATCGGTGCGCTTGACCAGTTCATCCAGGGTCAGCACCAACTGGTGAGCAGACACTTTTGTGGCCGAGGACAGGATCGGCTCGATGTAGGTGCCCTGGTTTACCGATGCCATCAGCCGCAGCCACGGATACTGCTCATCGATAACCGATCCGGTTGGCAAGGTCGCCAGGGAATTGGCCTCCAGATCCACCACTTCCATATAGTGCTGAGAGTAATGTTGAATCTGGCGAGCCCCCTTGGCAGGCCGCAGTTGCGGATGGCTCAGGCCAATCATGCGGGGATAATCGTCGGGCACTCGATCCACTGCCCGCGTACCCAGGCCGGTGACAAGACGTACAAATCCCTCCTTCCGCTTGATACGGGAAGTCCATATGAAGGGATTATGACTGAAGCCGACGCCGGCCAGGGTTGGAAAGAAGAGGTTCTTGTGTTTACTACCCTGGACCCGTTGAATAATGACTGCCATCCGCTCGTCGTAATCGATCAAGCCCATGCGACGCCTGTAGAACAGAGCATCGGGGTTCAACGCGCTGGCATAGACCTGGGTGATCGCACAAAGCAGACTTTTAAGGTTTTCCTCCGGAGTCCCCTGGTTCGGGCAAAAAACGCTCTCATACTTGCCGGCAAAGGAGGTCGAAACATTGTCCTCCAATAGACTGGAAGATCGCACAATCAAGGGCACCGGACCAAGCTGGTCCAGCAACATGCTCAGATCCTCGACGATGCGGTCAGGAAAGCGGCCTTCTGAAAACCGCTCGGGGAGGCCTCGAAAGTCCGCTATGATTTCCTCGGAAGATTTGTACTTCTGGTTGATATCATCCAGCAGATCGTTTAGTTCCAGGAATCCGTAGAAGACATCGGCCCCCACAAAAAAAGACTCAGGGACCGAAAGATGGTCCTGCAGTCCCGTGCCGGCCGTATCAGGAGAGCGTTGCAGGATCTTCCAGGCAAGCATCAGGCCAGCCGCCTTGCCACCGATCTTGCCGCGGCCGATGCGGTGCCGGCGAATCTCCTCCAGATCCTCAATGGTAAAAAACTCCCTGGCGATTCCAACGAATGCCAGTTGATCGCTGATCATCGCCCTTATGAGGACCACCTTGATCTCCTGCAGGTGGTGGTGAACTTCCGCTTGCCGCTCCGGAGGCAGGGATTCATAATAGCGGCCCTTGGCGAAGAGTACATCCCAGGGCGCCAACTCGGGATTGAACGCCATCTCCGAATCTTCGCCAGTGCTTGCGCCCAGTTCTTCCTGAATGAGCTCCTCCAGCAAACGACGAGGCAAATTATAGGCAAAATAGAAATCGGTAAGGTGATCGCGAATCTGCCGCATGCGCCGTTGCCACGTCTCCGGCGATTCCTCGCTAAAGGGATTCTGAAGGCCTTCCCGCACTTGAGACTGAACCGCCTTTTCCTCGACCTCCTTCTCGAAAGCCTCCTTGCTGACAACGCCGCGGGAGAAAATCTCCCGCCGCATGTCTTCCCGGATGCGGTCGCTCAGAATTGGAAAGTTAGCCAGATGAAGATAGACTTCCAGCACTTTTGGCAGGGGCAATGTAGTGTTATTGGCCAACGATTCGGTCAGGTTACTCACTGATAAACCTCCGGCTTCAGGACGCCGATGTACGGCAGGGTGCGATGGGTGTCTGCGAAGTCAAGGCCATAGCCCACAACCCAGACATCCGGAATCGTGAATCCCAGGTAATCGACCGGCACATCGACAGCTTCTGAACCCTCTTTTCGCGTCAACACGCAGGTGCGCAGCGATGCCGGGTTACGGCTGGCCAGGACCCGTTGCAGGTATTTGAGGGTACTGCCTGTATCGACAATGTCCTCCACCAGAAGCACGTGGATTCCATCGATCGGAGCACGCAGGTCCAGGACAATTCGCACGGCACCGCTGGTGGCTGTCATGCCATAGCTGGAAACTGCCATGAAATCGACCGCATGGGGGACCCGTAGCCGGCGCGCGAGGTCGGAAAGAAAGATAAAAGCCCCCTTGAGAACACCGATCAGGAGCAGGTGATCTTCACCGGCATAATCATGGTTGATCTGGTTGGCCAGTTCCGCAACGCGGGAATTGATCTCCTCGGCACCGATCAATACGCGGTCAATCTCGGGATGCAGCAGGTCGTTCATAAGTAACCTCCAGGTTTGGCGTCACCTCGATTATAATCCCTGGCCAATCGAGCGTCAAGGAATAAGGAACACCTGTCGTGTTCCCGCGCTTCAAGTTTGAACGATCTCCGGTATCTGGTATAATCCAGTTACGACCCGTGAAGAAGCGTGCAGGACTGACGGGCCATAACAGATTCTCGCAAAGGCTGTTAAAGGCAATCCTATGAGTCTCTTCAACAAAATCCGTTCCGCTCTGAGTGGCAGTTCGTCGAACCGGCCGCGCCCGATGCACTCTGTATCGGTGCGCTGCAATCGCTGCGGCGAGATACTGACCCCTGAAATCGATCTTTCCAACGATCTCAGCATCGACTACGATCGCAACGTCTACCACGTGCGCAAACTTATCATGGGAAGCGGTGATAATCGTTGCTTCCAACAGATTGAGATCAGCCTGACCTTCGATCAAAACAAACATCTGACCGATCGACAGATCAGCGGCGGCACCTTCGTAGACACGCTGGAAGAGGACGACAGTGGCTGAGTCTGTCACAGTTTTGGAACGATAGAAACCCAACAGAAGGAGTTATTATTATATGCGTACACCCATAATCGCTGGAAACTGGAAAATGTACAAGACGGTGGCCGAGTCGGTCGATCTGGTCCGCCAGATGCGGCGAGAACTCAACGCCATCGAAAATGTAGAAAGCGTGGTTTGCCCCACATTCGTTTCCCTGACCGCCGTCGCGGACGCACTGAGCGGCACCCGCGTCGCAGTGGGCGCCCAAAACATGCACTGGGCCGACCAGGGCGCCTACACAGGCGAGATTGCTCCCTCCATGTTGGACGGCTGGTGCCAGTATGTTATCCTCGGACACTCGGAACGGCGCCAGTACTTTGGCGAGACCGATGAAGGAGTCAACAAAAAGGCGCATGCTGCCCTGGCCCAGGGCCTCACACCAATCATCTGCGTAGGCGAGGATCTGGAACAAAACAAGGCTGGGGAGACAGACTCCCTGGTGCGCGGCCAGATCAGCGGCGCCCTCGCCGGCCTTACGGCAGCGCAGGTCAAAACAGTGGTGATCGCCTACGAGCCGATTTGGGCTATCGGCACCGGCCTCACCGCCGAACCGGAGGATGCCAACAGGGTCATCGGTGGAACGATCCGGGGCGCTATCGCCCAGTTGTATGACGACGAGACGGCCCAGGCAGTCCGCATTCAATATGGTGGCAGCACCAAGCCTGGCAACATCGAAAGCTTCATGAACATGCCGGACATCGACGGCGCGCTGGTTGGCGGTGCCAGCCTTACAGCCGACTCGTTCGTCGACATGGTGAGGATTACTTCTCAAGTCCGTTCGTAGCCGCAATAACCCTCAGGGAAGCAATGCCTTGCCCCATCCCGGGGCGAGGCCGTCCATCATCGCACAGTTTTCGGTGGAGGCACGATCTCCCTGAGGGTCTTCAATCCCATGTCTGAGCCCTGGTCAACCCTCATTGCTTTCAGCGTCTCCGTCCTGCTGCTCTATTTGCTTCAGCGTTGGATCTCGCTCCACATGCAGGGCATCGGCATTCTTCTCTTCAACAGCAAGAATGCCGGCATGACCATTCTGTGGGTGTTCCTGCTTCCAGGCATCATCCTCCATGAGTTCAGCCACTGGCTTGCAGCCAGGCTTCTTGGGCTGAAAACAGGTCGTTTCAGCATTTCCCCGGAGATGCAAGGTCAACAAATCATCCTCGGCTCAGTCGAGATTCAGAAAACCAATCCCTTCCTTGATAGCCTGGTAGGACTGGCACCCTTCCTGGCGGGGACCCTGGTATTGCTTCTCATCGGCTACTGGGCCTTTGACGTCAGGACCCTTGCCGAGGCCTGGGAGCAGCGCCAATGGAACGAGATGTTCGACCTGTTGACCGGCACCGTTCGCGTGGCAGACTCATGGCTTTGGCTCTATCTCATCGTAGCCGTAAGCAATGCCATGATGCCCAGTCCCACGGACAGATCGTCCTGGCGATTGGTCCTGATTTACCTGGGCATCACCGGTGCGGTACTGCTGTTGTTGGGCGGTTGGCCCACCCTGCCCACAACCCTGGTTGACCAGTTCGTCATCGCTGTGCAGACCCTGACCTACGCCTTTGGCTTCACCTTGCTGATCGATGTCGTCGTCGCGCTCTTCATCGCGATCATGGAACTGATCCTTAGCACAATCCGGGGTCAAAAGGTCGTCTACAAATGAGAGTAATCGGAACAGCGGGCCATGTCGATCATGGCAAATCGACCCTTGTCCTTGCCTTGACGGGCATCGATCCCGATCGCCTTGCCGAAGAGAAGGCCCGGGAGATGACCATCGATCTCGGTTTTGCCTGGCTGACCCTGCCGGATGGACAGGCGGTGGGAGTCGTGGACGTTCCAGGACATATCGACTTCATCAAAAACATGTTGGCAGGGATTGGTGGCATCGATGCTGCCCTCCTTGTAATTGCCGCCGACGAGGGTGTCATGCCACAGACGCAGGAACACCTGGCAATTCTGGATCTTCTTGAGGTACCGGGCGGCGTCGTTGCCCTGACCAAGATCGACATGGTGCAACACGATCCGGAATGGCTGGAATTGGTTCAGGTCGACGTCGAAGACACGCTGGTTGGCACCGGCCTGGAAGGCTCAGAAATTATTCCGGTCTCAGCCCGAACCGGGCAAGGTCTGGAAGCACTTACCGAGGCCTTGGTCCGTGTGTTGGCCGATGTACCGGAGCGGCGCGATGTTGGCCGGCCCCGTCTGGCCATCGATCGCGTGTTCACCGTGTCGGGCTTTGGCACGATTGTCACTGGCACGCTCAGCGATGGCATCTTGTCCGTTGGTCAGGAAGTTGAAATCGTGCCGACCGGGCTCACGGCCCGCGTTCGAGGCCTTCAGACCCACAAACAGAAGATCGACCAGGCAGTGCCAGGCAGCCGGGTCGCCGTTAACCTGACCGGCGTTAGCAAGGAACAGATCAATCGGGGCGATGTCGTTACGATGCCGGGCACCGTCGGTCCCACGATTTTGGTGGATGTTCATGTTCGCATGGTGTCCGATTCCCCCTGGCCCCTGGAGCACAACCAGTTGGTCAACTTTTTTAGTGGCGCCGCTGAGGTACCGGCCCGCACCCGCCTGCTGGACTCGGAGGCCATTCAAGCCGGCGGCACAGGTTGGATTCAATTGCGTTTGAGCGAACCGGTTGCACTGCAGCGAGGGGATCGCTTCATTCTGCGCCTTCCCTCACCCAGCCGCACCCTCGGCGGTGGCGTGGTCGTCAATCCCTACCCCGGCCGCCGTTGGCGCCGTTTTCGGCCTGAGGTAGTCCAGATGCTGCAGGCCTACTACAGTGGCGATCCTGTCAGGATCTTCCAGCAGGAGTTGTTACGCCGGGAACCGGCAAGTCTTTCTCAGGTAGCCAACGCCAGCAATCTGAACGCCACAGAGGGCCTGAAAGCGCTGGAAACCCTGGTCGAAGCCGGTGCTGTGGAGATTCTCGACGCCGATTGGCAGCGGCAGCGAGACGACGATGATGATCGAACAACCGTGAGGCCCGGTTTGCAGCATCTCGTTTCCAGCGAGGGTTGGCAGAAAATCAAGGCTCGGATCACCAACACCTTGCAGAAATACCACCGTCAATATCCCCTCAGGATGGCAATGCCCCGGGAGGAACTGAAAAGCAAGGTTCAAAGCCGGCGGGGTCATGGCTGGTCCCTTAGCCTGTTCAACGACATAGTGGCCAGGGCCACAGCGCAGAATCTCATTGCCGAGACTGGTTCAACCGTACGGTTGCGAGATCACCAGGCATCCCTCACGCCGAAGCAACAAACAGCCGTCTCCCAGCTGCTCCAATCCTTCGAACGCAACCCCCTCTCTCCTCCAAGTGTTGCCGAGTCTGTGGCAGCTACGGGTGAGGATGTTTTCCTCTGGCTGGTGGACAGTGGACAGTTGATTCGGGTCAGCGGGGATGTGGTATTCAGTGCAGAGGGATACGGGAAAATGGTAGAGGCAATCCTGGAACATCTGCAGTCCGAAGGAAGCATTACGGTGGCTCAGGTGCGAGACCTTCTTGGCACCAGCCGGAAATATGCCCTTGGCCTGATGGAGTACCTGGATTCGCAACGGGTAACCCGCCGCGTTGGTGATACCCGCGTGCTTCGATAACTGAATCAGGGCTACGCCCCGCGTCCGAAGGACGCCGGAGCGCAGCGGAAAGCGCGGTGCACGGGGCCGGGGGGTGGGTTAAACCCTGCTCGGGCCGGTCTTGCGTGCAGGCGTAAGCTTCGTGGCCGTCCGCGAATTGCCTAGCTCACACCTCTCGGTGGCCTTGCTAGGCCGCACCGCCTGTTGGCGTGCGGCGGCGCGAATCCACGAATGCCGCCACCACCTCATTCGTGGATGCCCCATGCCATCGCCGTCCGCACACCGCCGCGCCAACAGTGATCTGCCATCGCCGAGATCCTCTTCGTGCATTCGTGTCCCTATTCGTGGACGGCCCGTCCCATCACCAACTCATTCAGAACATGCCCGGGCCGGTCTCCGCAGGTCCCGCAGCGGAGCGGATGCGTAGCACCCCTGGAAACCGCCCCGGAGTGGGTGAGCGTCAGCCGAAGGGCACATCCTGAGCTTGTCGAAGGGCCCGACCGTGCCAGGCCACTGAGTTGTTTACGGACAATCACCGAAAAGTGACTCCAGGCGAAATCATGGCGAAACGCTCTCCTGAACTGCGGATGGCGACTCTGTCGATGCCATCCTGGCAAGAATCCCGCCGCTGATGGCAACCAGCAACAGCGCAACAAGCTGAACCAGCCGCCAGCCATCCCCGACCGTCAGACTATCTGCACGCAAGGGCTCCAAAAAGAGCCGGATTGTCGCATAGCCAAAGAGAGCAAGCAAGGCAAGTTGCCCGGGTTGCTGCAGATGGCCGCGATCATAACGAAGAAGCACTATCAGCAACGCCAGCGTTGCCAATGCCTCATACAGAGCCACCGGATGTCTGGTTACCCCATATAGCTCAACACCCCAGGGGAGATCGGTCATAGTGCCCAGGGTACGGCCCGCCAGAAATGCACCCAATCCGGCGATGGCCAGGGCGAGCAGCAATCCCATCGCCGCAACGTCCAGAAAGGCAAGAGGGGGTAGATGATGGCGCCGTAGATAGATCGCGGCGACCAGCAGCGCTCCGATGATGCCTGCCGCCGGAAGAAGCGCACCGGGGCTGAGCGAGATGATCTGGAGCGGGTCGTTCCGGTAGACCTCAAAGTAGGCGATCACATGACCCAGGCGAGCCGCAATCAAGCCACCGATCAGGGCGTAAAACCCGGCGTTGTAAACGTGATCGCGCTCGATGCCGTGGCGGTCTGCCAGCCGCGCCGCCAGCCACAGGCCCGCCCAAAAGGCGATTAACAGGAACAGGCCGTAGGTCTGCAATCGCATGGGTCCAATAGGAATAGTTGGAAACATATCAGGGATAGATCGCTTTGAGGTTTTGCGCCAGCACGGCATCCGTCATAGGACCGATGAAAGTCCGTTGGATCACCCCGTCGCGATCGATGAAAAATGTTGTGGGAATGGAATTGACAGCGTACTCCCGGCTAACCCTTAACCGTTGATCGATGACCGTTGGAAAATCAATTCCTAATCCCTCTCGATAGCGGGACACGATGTCGGGCGTTTCGTTTTGATTCACCCCCAGGACCACCACGCCTGCCCGCGAAAGTTGTTCATGAAGACGCTGAAGCTCAGGCATCTCGGCCCGGCAGGGTCCACACCAGGTCGCCCAGAAATTGAGCACCACCGGCTGTCCTTGAAGATCGGCAAGTTCCAACTGCTCGCCATCCAACGTGTTCAGGGTAAAGGCTGGGGCCGGGTGATTGACGGCAGGCGCCGGCGGCAATGCGGCGTCAATTCCTTCGGCGGGCACTCGTCCCCAGATCAGGGCTGCGAGGCCAAACAATAATATGATTCCTGTCAACGTCAACCATCGGTTTCGATTCATGCTGTGACATATCTCCTGCCAGCTCCATTATAAACACATCACGCGCCCCGGCAACTGTCAGCACGCTCACCAAAGGGACGGGATGGCGCAATAAGTGCTGCACCACCCCGGAATGCCGACAGAACAATAGCAGGCATAGCGCCAAACTTGTGGCAACCGCCAAACTCGTATGACAGTATACAGACTTCGCCGCCAGATTCTGGCACACTGGGAGTAGTGTTGCCACGATTGGCCCGGAATAGCGTCCAACCGGGTTGATCCACATCCAAACGAAGACACGCTCGGGAACCGACCGGCTTATGCATAACAAACCGATTCCAGGCATAATCACGCTGCTGCGCATTTCGGTGCTGTTGCCGATTGTCAGCTTGCTTGTGTTGGGCCTGACCCGGTCGTGGCAGGATACTTCGCCCCCGAACCTCTTTATCGTCCTGCTGGTGGTACTTGCCCTGCTCCCCGCCGCAATGGTTTTTGTTCCGGCCGTTCGCCGGCGCTTGAATGGCGCCTGGTTACCGGCAGCCCTTGCCACCTATCTGATCTGCCAGACGGTTATCACCAGTCTGCTCCACAGCCTGGGTCTCGTGCGTTTCGACATGGTACAGCTGGGACCCCTGTTTGTTGTGGAACCGGGAGTGCTTCTGATGATTCCACTTTTATTAGTGGCCTGGCAGTATGGTTGGCGAGGCGCTCTGGTGGGAGCCGCTCTGGTCGGAGTCCTCCATGTCGGTATTGGCTTCCTGATGCACCAGCTGGCCCCGGAGTCGGTTCCTGTTTCTCCCGTGACAACGATCCTGCGTCCGGATCTGCTCTTTTTGCTGCCCCTGATACTGGCCTATCTTTCCGGCCTGCTGCAGAAACAGCAGCAGCAACAGATGCAGAACGAGAGTCAGCTGCGGGAGTATGCAGCCACCGCCGAGATCCTGGGCGCGAAGCGGGAACGCACCCGCATGGCCGATCAGTTGCAGAAAACCCTGGGACCGCCATTGACCTCCCTGGGAGATCACCTGGAGATCTTTGCGGCCGTGGTGGGATCATTGCCCGAGGCAACAGCTGAACGGTTGCGACTGATCTACCAGGATGCCCGTTCCGATTTGCTGCATACCCGGCAGGCTATCAGCGACTTGCAGCCGGTATCGGTTGAGGAAGTGGGATTGACTGAAGCCATCCGCACCCGTGCCCAGCAGTTGGCTGACGGCAGTGATTTTGAAGTAGAGGTGGAAGTATCCGACGTTTCCGGCAGCCTGACGCCGGAGCAGGAACTACTGCTTTACCACGTCACCGACGAGGTCTTGAGCCATGTCGTCAACCACGAAAACGTTCACCAGGTGCGTCTCTGCTTGACCCGGATCGAGGGCTTCGTCGCTTTGACCGTACACGACGACGGTGACGGCTGTCGTTGTCGGCAACAGCAGAACACGAGCGACACGCTGGAGGAGATCCAGGCCCGCGCCCGGCTCGCCGGAGGGCAACTCTGTGTCGACGCCCACGACCAGGGTGGCAATACCCTGGCCCTCTGGTTGCCCTTCGAACAGAACGACCAGGCGCTTTAGGCGTTTATCGCAGAGGCAGACTGTCAGATTGTCAGAATGTCGGAATGTCAGAGGGTAGCAGAGGCACAAGGCCTCCGTGTCTCTACCCAGCTCTCACCTCTCGGTGGCCTTACCTAGCTCTCGCATCGCCGCGTCCCCCCTCCCCGCGTCCCCACATTCCCCGTGTCCCCGCGTCCCCCCTCTCCGTGTCCCCGTGTCCCCCCT
>JAYELL010000100.1 GCA_034717495.1 Chloroflexota bacterium
GCTGGTTTCGTTGATCAGGCGGTTTGTCTGTTTTTGGGTGTCTGGTGTGCTCAAGATAGGCTCCATGGAAACGGGAAGTGGGGATTTTGAGTACGAACTTCATCAAAATATATCGTATTATAGCATAGGAAAGGTATTTGGTGGCGTTGCCCTCTGGTATGAACAATCGACTATTCACCGATTCACAATTGACAGTCAGCTGAATCCTGCCTTGTGAGAAAACGGTCAATTGTGGCACGAGAACTTGCCCTCTGTTGCATGCTGTGGCAAACTGACTCTTGCGGAAATTTCTTTCGGACTATCTGTATTGACCACCGGTGAACGCAGAGAGGCACTGGTTTGCGTTCCATTTCGAGCCCGCCAGAGAAAACGCAAACTCAGTGGCGGGAAAGGCTTTCCGAAAACCATCCCCATTCATCAAGGAGTGCTGCGATGACCATCAATCTGACCATTTGGAACGAGTTTCTTCACGAAAACGAGGCCCCGGCCGCTGGCAACATCTATCCAGATGGCATTCACGAGGCAATTGCGGCTCATATGCGCCAACAGTCCACTATCAGCGTTCGTACGGCGACCCTTGAGGAAGCAGAACATGGCCTTCCTGACGCTGTTCTAAACGACACCGATGTTCTGATCTGGTGGGGCCATCGAGCGCACGACCGAGTAGCGGACGAGGTCGTCGACCGGGTCCACCAGCGGGTGCTGCAAGGGATGGGCTTGATCGTGCTGCATTCCGGTCATTATTCCAAGATATTCAAACGCCTTATGGGCACCAGTTGCGGCCTGTGCTGGCGAGAGATCGGTGAGAAGGAACGGCTCTGGGTGGTCAATTCCTATCATCCCATCACCGCAGGTCTCAATCGTTACATCGAATTGCCCCAGACTGAGATGTATGGCGAGGAGTTCGATATTCCCGAGCCCGATGAACTGATCTTTATCAGCTGGTTCGAGGGTGGCGAAGTCTTTCGCAGTGGCGCTACCTGGCACCGCGGCCGGGGGCGCGTCTTCTACTTCCGGCCCGGCCATGAGACCTTTCCGATCTATTACGATGAGTCTGTGTTACAGGTGTTGACCAATGCCGTGCACTGGGCCAGGTTCCAGGGCACCACCCGGACCAGGGGGGTCGGTGAAGCACCGAATATGCGCGAGCCGATCGAGCCACTGGCGCGGTAATGGACCGGTCAAAAAAGATCGGCGGAAATCTGCGGTGAAATCAGAAACAATCACAACCGCAGACCTGTCCTGAGCGATGTCCCGAGCTTGTCGAGGGGCGCAGCCGAAGGGTACTCGCTGATCAGACATCAGAGAAGAACGGCGACCATCTGCACAGTTTTGAGGAAAGGACGGGAGCGAGGCAACATGCGCGGCAAAGAGTTAGTTTTTCCCGAACCATTTCGGGCAGAGTGGCAGGATGTGCCGGTTGGGGAGCCAGGTCCTGGCCAGGTGCTGATCCATACCCGTAAGACTTTGATCAGTACCGGCACCGAGCTGACAGCCTATACGGGTGATTTCCCCGCCGACTCTGGCTGGTCCAGGTATATCTCCTATCCCTGGCGACTGGCTGGCTATTCCAACGTCGGTAACATCGTTGCCTTGGGTCCCGATGTTCAGGATCTGGCCATTGGGGATCGGGTGGCCAACTGGGGCCATCATGCCGAATACAACATACAATCCCTGGCGGGGCGCTATAGTGGCGTGCAAATCGTGCCTGAAGATGTGAGCGATGACCAGGCGGCCTTTTGGCAACTGGGAAAGACGGTGATGAACGGTGTGCGTCTGGCGCGCATTGCCCTCGGCGAGGCGGTAGTGACCGTGGGGGCCGGTATTCTGGGACAGCTTGCCATCCAATACATCCATTTGAGCGGTGCTTTCCCCCTCATCGCCGTCGATCTGTCGGAACGACGCCTCGAGTTGGCGGCCGACAGTGGCGCAACGTATACCTTGCCTGGTGACCGGCAGGATCTAATCGACGAACTCCGCCGAATAACCCACGGTCGCATGGCTGATGTCGTCTTTGAAATTACCGGCAATCAGCAGGTGATCCCCATAGCCTTGCGCATGGCCCGGCCCCAGGGGCGGATTATTATCCTGGGATCACCCAGAGGGCCGGTTGAGATCGATTTCCATAACGAGGTGCATTCGTTGGGACTGCAGGTCATCGGCGCCCATGTGTCAACGCATCCCGATACCGCGACGCCCTGCAATCCCTGGACAGCGCAGAGAAATGGGGAACTCTTTTTTGACCTGGTACAGGCAGGTCGCCTTCAGGTGGATGGTCTGATCTCCCACCGTTTTTCGTGGCAGGAGGCACCCTCCGCCTATACGATGTTGGCCGAGGATCGAACCCAAGCGATGGGTGTGGTGCTGGAGGGATGGCAGGATTGATCTAAGGTTATGTAAACTTTTTTGCCGTGGTCGGTGGAGGCGGGATCGAGCGCTGTCATCCCGGCGCCGGTTTGCAGTGATTCCCTCCCTCGTCGACGCCCCACCGAAACCTTAAAAGCGAACATGTGTTCTTGAATTAAACAATCCTGAACCTTAAAAAGGCTTAGCTGAGAATGTCATCATGTCACAGGGTCCCGGAGCGAAGCGGAGTGGATGAATTCCGCATCTTGACATCTCGACATATTGACATCAGAATGTCACGAAGTCCTGTAGCGGAGTGCAATTGACAATCAGCAGGGCTCTTTGAAGTCGTACAGGCCATCGTGAACTGCCCAGCGGGCATGGCAGCCCGTGCAGTCCAGCGATTGGTCTCCTTCCGCCAGGGCGCCATGGCATTGGGGACAGACGAAGAGTGTTTCCGGCAGCGTGGCTGGTGATTGTCCGGGTACAGCGCACTGCACGAACACCGAAGGAGTCAGCTTCCATCGGGCGCCGATTTCCTGCACGGCTCCGTCGGCAGCCGCCAGATAACGGGCTGGCACCAGTTTTTTCAGCGCGGGCAGGCGAAAATGGGAGACCGCCAACTCCTTTTCGACCAAAAAACCGGCGTTTTGCAGTTGCTGGGTCATCCACGAGGGGTGAAAATCGAAGTTGAGGTGCACAAATTCAAAGGGTTGCTGATCAAAGGGATTCCAGCTTTGCCGGCGCGCCAGGTAGCGGGCAATTGATTTCAAGTGGCGCTTGCTGGCGAATTCGGCGACGAAGTGTCCACCGGGAGCAATGGTGTGGCGAATTTGGGCCAGGGCGGCGGGGACATCGGCCAGATGATGCATGACCCGTATCATGACCGCTGCGTCCACACTTGCGGGTCGCAGCGGCAGGCTATAAAGGTTGGCAGCAACGTAGATGTAACGTTGGCCGATTCCGAGCCTGGACTGCGCTTCCCGAAGCAAGGAACGGGAATAGTCGAGCAAAATCACCTGGTCGAAGGCGCTATAGAGGTCCACCATGCGACCGAAGCCGGCGCCGAATTCAATCAAACGCCTGCCCGAGGCGGGTAAAAGCTTGCGCAGAGCGATTCTCTCGGCCAGATCCTCGTACTGGCGCTCCTCGCCCCCCCAGAAGCGCTCCTGGTAGTCGGAACCCTCGTAATCCATCACCGCCGCTTCGTTTCGCGGCTCATCTTGTGCGTATTTGTTCTGGTTGAGTGAATTCATGTTTCACGTGAAACACGTTTATGGTAAATTGATAATGTCCAAACTGATCGCCCACGGCGACGCAATGGCCGATGGCTTGTACCGCCATCGCCAGGTCGGGAGAGATTATACCATCGAATGGGTTTAGCTCACAACGATTCTTTTCACTGCCTTGCCAACAGCCCAGTGGGTGGGGTAGAATAGCAGGGGCCCTCTTTTCACAGGTGTTGCCCATTATCCTGCTCTGTGAGATCCTTTCTATGGAATCAATCCAGTCCTTTGCCCGCAAGGTTAGCGAAAACGTTGAACGAGTCATCGTGGGAAAGCAGGATGTCATCGAGTTGTTATTGGTGGCACTGTTCTGTGATGGTCACGTCTTGTTGGAGGATGTGCCCGGTGTGGGAAAAACCATGCTGGCCCGTGCGCTGGCTGCAAGTCTGGGAATCACCTTCAAACGCTTGCAGTGCACGCCTGACCTGTTGCCCAACGACGTCACTGGTGTTTCGGTTTTCAACCAGCAGACCCGTCAGTTTGAATTCATGGAGGGCCCGACATTCGCCAATGTTCTTTTGGCGGACGAGATCAACAGGGCCACACCCCGAACCCAATCGGCCCTCCTCGAGGCCATGGGAGAGCGCCAGGTGACTGTGGATGGTGTGACACGGCCACTGGCGCGCCCCTTTTTGGTGCTTGCTACCCAGAATCCGGTGGAATACGAGGGCACATTTCCGCTGCCGGAGGCGCAGCTCGACCGTTTTTTGCTTAAATTGAGCCTGGGTTATCTGGATGCGGCCGGCGAAAACGAGCTGTTGCTTCACCTTCGACGCCATCATCCCATCGAAACCGTGGGGGCAGTGGTGGATGGCGGGGAAATCCCTGAGTTGGCTGAACAGGTGTGGGACGTTCATGTCGATGACACGGTACGTGACTATATCGTGCGCCTGGTACAGGCGACCAGGGGACATCCGGACCTGCTGCTGGGTGCCAGTCCGCGGGGATCCCTGGCGCTTTATAAGACCGGCCAGGCTCTGGCGGCGTTGCAGAATCGTAACTACGTGCTGCCCGACGACGTTAAGCGGCTGGCGCCGCTTACTCTGGCCCATCGCTGTATTGTGCATCCGGAAAGTGCGCTGCGCGGTCGCACCGCGGAGGGGGTTATCGGGGAACTTCTTGATAAGGTCGCGCTCAACCTTGGCGATGATGCGGGTGGGTAGCTGTGAGCGCGCTGCCATTCCTGATTCTGTTGCTACTTGTCCTGGCTGTTTTGATGCGCCTGGATTTTGTCTATTATCTCATCTATGTGTGTGGGGGTATCTGGCTTCTCTCGCGATGGGCCACGCCTCGCAGCCTGTCGGCATTGCGCGTGGGTCGCAAGTTTGTGGACCATGCCTTTCTGGGAGAAACCATTCCGGTGAGCCTGGAATTGGTCAATTCAACCTGGCTGCCCATGCCCTGGGTACGTGTCAACGAGACTCTGCCACTGGACCTGTCGGCATCCCGGCAGATCCGCAGGGTGTTCACCTTGCGACCGCGCGAGCACACCAGCATTCATTATGACCTTCATTGCTCTCGCCGGGGCTTTTACCCGATTGGACCAATGCAATTGACCAGCGGGGATTTGTTTGGCTTTTCAGATGTCAGGGCGCGGGATGAAGGCCAGCAGTTTCTGACCGTCTATCCCCGCATTATTCCATTGGCGAATCTGGCAGTGCCCTCCCGGCTGCCATTCGGCACCCTTTCCAGCACCCGCCGGATGTTCGAGGATCCGGCGCGCCCGCGCGGTGTGCGGGAATACCAATCGGGGGATTCCCTTCGACGCATCAACTGGAAGGCCAGCGCCCATGCTGAGAATCTGCTGGTGAAACAGTTTTCACCGGCCATTTCTCTGGAGAGTATGGTGTTCCTGAACCTTAACGCCGCCGAATACAGCCGGCAACGCCGCTATGGCGCAAGCGAGTGGGCGATCGTCGTGGCCGCATCGGTGGCGAGCTATCTTGAGCGAGCCAGGCAATCGGTGGGCCTGGCAACCAATGGCAGCGATCCGCTGATAACGCTTGGCATGCAAACCGTTGCCAACAGCCTGGACCTGGCAGAATCGGTCAGCCCCGCGGCCATCCCCGCCAGGCCAGGGCGGCAACACTTGATGAAAGTATTGGAGATCCTGGCCAGGGTTGAGGTTATGGAAAGTAAGCAACCCTTCGCTGTCTGGGCCCAGCGAGCCGCCATTCCCTTGTCCTGGGGTACCACCGTTATCGCCATCACCCCAAACGCCGATGAGGCTGCCTGCCGGGGATTGCACGCTCTGGTTCGGGCTGGTCTGAACGTGGTCATGTTAGCTGTTGAACCCTACGGGCAATTTGGCCTGATTCGTGAGCGGGCTCGCCGCCTGGGTTTCGTGGCCTGTCGGGTGGCAACAGAGCAGGATTTGGAGACCCTCCAGGTAATCGGTGGGCCATCCTCTTTCCGGAGGATGGGGCGATGACCACTGACGCTGTGGAAATCCAGCCCGGCGAGAAAATGGAACCCGGTATCCAGGATCCCAACTGGCAAAGCCTGATCGTCAGACCACTGCTTATCGCTGTTATGACAACTTGCCTGGTGGCGGGACCTGTGGCAGTCGCCCAGGTGGTCTCGTCGGACTATCGTTATCAAGTGGTTATGCCACTGGCCCTGCTGGCTTCCCTGATTGGAGTTTACATAACACACTGGTTGGTCCTGCCCGATCAACGTCTGACTCAAAAAACTGCCTTCCGCGGAGCGGAGTTGCTCATTCTTCTGGTGGCCCTGCGTTTGATCACATGGATAATCGGCGGGGATTTTCCCGATTTGCAGGATGTGCGAGGCTGGATTCTTCAGCCATTAAGCTTCTTCGATATGTTTTTTGTCGTTTCTGCATTGCTGGTGGCATTCGCTTGGCATCGAGCCACGGTGATTGCCACCATCTTTCAGAGGTTAGGGTTAAATGAGTCGGAGGTGGCCTGGTTGCAGGAGAAACGTTCAGGAGGGGGTTGGCGTCGGGCCTTTCCGTTGGAGCGGGCCCGTACCTCGCGTCCCGAGTTAGTGGAGAGTTTTGTCAATCAGTGGTTGGCCGGCGGCATGATCCTTGTGATCTGTATTGGCCTGACCCAGGTGAGGACGGGAGGCAGATTGGGTTTTCACTTGCTGAATCAGGGAATTTCTCCCCAATTGGTATTGGCCGCCGTCGCCTATTTCCTCATTGGTTTGGTGCTGGCAAGTCATGCGCGATTGGCGATGCTACGGGCCCAATGGCTTTTTGACGGGGTGGATACGACTGAATCCCTGCCTGCGCGCTGGCAACGTTACAGTATGTTTATCATTCTGGCTGTTGGGCTGGTGGCGGCTTTTCTTCCTCTTGGGTCGACCTGGCGGGCCGGTCATATACTCAACCTAATCGTGGCTGCGATCACTCAGATCGTGATGTTGGTTGTTTTTCTCTTCTTTGCCCTGTTCGCTGCGCTGCTGGCGCTGTTCGGCGTCGCGATGGAGACCCCGGAGATCGCCAAGAATCCTCCCGCTCTTATGCCAGACGATCTTGCCGAACCCCAGATCGTCGAGGGACTACCCGCCTGGCTGGGAGGAGCGGGTTTTTGGCTGGTGGCCGTGATCCTCGTGCTCGTGGCGCTCTGGTTCATCCTGGGAAAACAGGGAATCAACTTGACCCGGGAGAGTCTGGGGCGGGCATGGGACCGGCTGATGGCGAGGATCAAGGACTGGTGGTTCGGTGTGCGCCATTTGGTAAACAGTATTCAAATTGGACCTCGCAAGGGGGACGAGGGAATAGAGGGTGCGACAGCAGGGAGAAGGCCGTGGCGCTTTATCCGGGTCGGAGGACTGCCCGCTCGTGAAAAGATTCGCTATTTTTACCTCAGTACCGTCAGGCGAGCGGGAGAACGAGGGGTGAGCAGACAGCCCAGCCAGACTCCCCTTGAATTCATTCAAGATATGGAAGCTGCCTGGCCTGATGCGGAAATCGACCTTGATTCCCTGACGGAGGCTTTTGTGGCTGCTCGCTATGATGCAACACCGATCACCCCTGGGGAGGCCAGGGAAGTTCAAACAGTTTGGCAGCGCATCAAGAAGGCCCTGCGAGCTGGAACGGTGGAGGCACTCAAGGAATCGGAGGGTGGTGAGTAATGGCGCTAACTCTTTCCCCCGGGCAAAGAGACCTGGTGACCCTTGCGGCAGCGAATAAGGTGCTTCTTCAGGGGCCGGCCGGTACCGGCAAGACTACCGCAGGCGTCCACCGGCTGATTGACCTGCTCAGGTCGGGTGAAACAAGCAGTTCTGTTCTGGTTATGGTGCCTCAGCGAACGCTGGCCGTGCCCTATTCCGATGCGTTACGCAGCCCGGTCGGGCGCCCGGGCGGGATTCCCACCATCGTTACCGCTGGTGGCCTGGCCCGGCGTATGGTCGAGTTATTCTGGCCACTGGTCGCCGAGCAGGCCGGGTTTTCTCAGCCGGATCAACCGCCCACGTTTCTGACCCTGGAAACAGCCCAGTATTTCATGGCTCGATTGGTACGGCCTCTGTTGGCGGAAGGATACTTCGAGTCTATTTCGATCCAGCCCAACCGCCTTTATAGCCAGGTTATCGACAATCTCAACAAGGCAGCGGTAGTTGGTTTCCCTTATTCTGAGATCGGGCAACGATTGAGATCGGCCTGGATGGGTGAACCCGGGCAAGCGCGCGTCTACGCCGATGCTCAACAGTGCGCGAACCTTTTCCGGGAGTACTGTCTGGCCCACAACCTGTTGGATTTCTCCTTGCAGGTGGAGGTGTTTCGGCAATACCTGTGGCCCAATCAGGTGTGTCGCGATCATTTGAAGAGCACCTTTCGCCATATCATTGCCGACAATATTGAGGAGGATACGCCCTTCGCGCACGATTTACTGCGTGACTGGCTGCCCGATCTCAAGTCCGCCCTTTTGATCTATGACGAGGATGGCGGGTATCGCCAGTTTCTGGGTGCCGATCCTCAGCATGCCTACACCTTAAAAGACCTGTGTGATCGCCGCGAGCGATTTGATCAATCCTGGGTCACATCGACACCTCTGCAAGCCCTGGGTGATCAGTTAAGCTATACCTTAAGCCGCTCACAGGATCTGCCGCCAGACGCCGTGGCCCCCGAAACGATTCGGGACACCCTGGTCTATGATTCCCAGCTTCATCGATACTATCCCGAGATGCTGGATTGGGTCGCCGAGCAGATTGCAGGCCTGGTAGCCAGTGGCGTTTCGCCTGGCGAAATCGTCGTCATTATGCCTTTTCTGTCTGATGCCCTGCGCTACTCGCTGATGAACCGCCTGGGACGCTTCGGCGTTCCGGCTCGCTCCCATCGGCCGTCGCGTGCTCTGCGGGATGAGCCTGCGGCCCAGTGCCTGTTGACTCTTGCGGCCCTGGCCCATCCCCACTGGGGATTTTGCCCCAGCAAGTATGATGTGGCCTACGCGCTGGTGCAGGCCATCGACGAGCTGGATTTGGTGCGGGCTCAACTATTGGCTGACATCGTTTACCGGCCCCGGGGCGGCAGACCAGCATTATCCTCCTTTGAGCAGATCAATCCGGAGATGCACGAGCGGATCACCTATCTTCTTGGAGGGCGCTATGATGCACTGCGGGTCTGGTTGACCGACTATCAACAAGGGGAAGAGGTGCCGTTGGATCATTTTCTGAGCCGTCTGTTCGGTGAGTTGCTGTCGCAGCCAGGATATGGGTTTCATCGGGATTACGACGCAGCCCGGGTTGCCGCCAACCTGGTGGAATCGGTGCAGAAGTTCCGTCGCTCGATCGGCGATGAGGTAGGCCAGGGTCTGGGCCAGGAGTACCTGGAGATGGTCCGGGATGGTGTATTGGCGGCTCAGTATATCCGAAACTGGCAAGAGGCTGACGACGACAGTGTACTCCTGGCCCCTGCACACACATTTCTGATGAGCAACCGGCCCGTAGACTACCAGTTCTGGCTCGATCTGGGCAGTGGCGGTTGGCACGAGCGTCTCTATCAGCCATTGACCCAACCCTACGTGCTCAGCCGGCATTGGAACCCCTCGCGGACCTGGACGGACGCCGACGAGTTCGAGACCGGTCAGGAACGATTGAATCGCCTGGTTTTGGGCCTGATTGGGCGCTGCCGAAAACAGATCTACCTGGGTTTCAGCGAGCTGGGCGAGCGGGGCTTCGAGCATCGCGGTCCCCTGCTAGGGGCCATCAACCAGGTGCTGTACCGCCTGTCTCGGCAGGAGCAAGTCGAATGAGGTGTGCACCAGGGTGGCCGCCCTGCTTTTCGGCCCCCATCCAAGACATCGATGTTTGGAATTGTTCAAATAAATGACCTGGGTCATATTTAATCTAAGATCATGTTCAAACCTCGCGTAAAACAACAGGAAGTTCTCGACTACACCGGCGGAAAAATGGGCGTGGCCGCCGTGCCCGGTAGCGGCAAGACGGAAACGCTGGCTCGTCTGGCTGCCAAGATCATCACCAGTGGCTGGTTGGACAGCTATCAGGAGGTGTTGGTTGTCACGCTGGTCAACTCGGCTGTCGACAACTTCTACCGCAGGGTGAGTGGCCTGGTAAAGCAGCGCGGTATGTTGCCCCATGTAGGGTACCGGGTCCGGACTCTTCACGGGCTCTCCCATGAAATCGTGCGGGAGCGCCCTGCTCTGCTCGGCCTTGATTCTGAATTTTCCATTCTTGATGAGCGGGTGGCTACAGAGATTCGACAGGATGCCGCGAAAGCGTGGCTGCGCAGCCATCCGGACGCCTTGGACGGCTATTTAAGCCTGGATGTTGACGAGAACAAGCGGGATTGGATCCGGCGTACTCCCTTGCCGGCACTTATCGATGAAACCGCCCTGGCCTTCATACGCCTTGCCAAGGATCGAGAGGTTTCGCCTGAGGACCTGCGGGAGCGCCTTGATGACCTGGTGATACCACTGCCACTGGCTGAGATGGGCTGGGCCATTTATGCCGATTACCAGCGTGCCCTGGCCTATCGAGGCTCAGTTGACTTTGACGACCTGATTCGGTTGGCACTGAAAGCGCTTAATCTGGATGAGGGCATGTTGGCACGACTTCGGGACCGCTGGCCCTATGTGCTGGAGGATGAAGCACAGGACAGCAGCCGCTTGCAGGAGGAGATTCTCCGGCTTCTGGTTGGCGAGCAAGGCAACTGGGTGCGGGTAGGTGATCCCAATCAGGCCATCTATGAAACCTTTACCACCGCCAGCCCCGAGTATCTGCGCCGATTTCTGGCGGAACCGGGCGTCCAGTCCAAGGAGCTGCCAGACTCGGGACGTTCTGCCGGGAGCATCATCGATCTCGCCAACTATCTGGTTGACTGGACCAGGGAAAGCCACTCTGAACCTGCGGTACGCGATGCCCTGACCTTGCCCTACATTCTGCCGACCGCCCCGGGGGACTCCCAGCCCAATCCGCCAGACGCTCCGGGAGAGATTCACTTGATGGCGCGCAAGTACAGCCCGGCGGCGGAAATCAAAGCTGTGGCGGATTCCCTGGCCCGTTGGGTACCCGAGCACGCCGCTGAAACGGTAGCGGTGCTTGTTCCCCGAAACACCCGAGGCTTCGAACTGGTCGACCTGCTTCGGCAGCGGGGAATCGAGGTCGTCGACAGCCTGTTGCGCAGCACCGCCTCTACCCGGGAGGCGGCCGGTTCCCTGTCACACCTGTTGCGCTATCTGGCTGAGCCAGTATCCTCGGTTAAACTGGCTACCGCATTTAAGGTTTGGCGGCGGGATGACAAAGAAGATCAAGAAGCATGGGCCCATGTCAATGAGACCGCCCGGATACTGCGAAAGTGTCCGAGGGTCGAGGACTATCTCTGGCCGCGGGCGGGCCGGGACTGGCTGGCCAGCCTTGATCTGGATGGCGACCGGCACGATCAACTGCTTGTTTTCAGAGAGTTGGTCCAGCGCTGGCAAGGCTTGATCCTGCTGCCGGTCGATCAGGTGATTCTTTCCCTGGCCCAGGACCTCTTTAGCGAACAGACCGATCTGGCCATTGCCCACAAGCTGGCCCTCCTCCTGCGCCAGGCCAGCATGGACCATCCCGAGTGGCGGCTTCCTGAATTGGCAGAGGAATTGGCAGTCATTGCCCGCAACGAACGCCGGTTTATCGGTTTTAGCGACGATGATATAGGCTTCGATCCCGACCGGCACAAGGGAAAGGTCGTGGTGTCGACCATGCACAAGGCCAAAGGGCTGGAGTGGGACCGGGTCTATCTGATGTCGGTAAATAGCTACGATTTCCCGTCGGCGCAGCCCTACGATCAATATATCGCCGAAAAGTGGTTCGTTCGCGACCAGCTGAATCTGAGCGCGGAAGCCCTTGCCCAGCTGAATATGCTCACCGCCAACGGTGATACACGCGTCTATCGTGAGGGCTCGGCGACCCAGGATGCCCGGCTTGAATATGTCCGCGAACGCTTGCGTTTGTTCTATGTGGGCGTCACCAGGGCCAAAAGATCCCTGATAATCACCTGGAATTCGGGGCGAAAGGGTGATTTAACCCAGGCCTTGCCCTTCGTTGCGCTGCAAACACATTGGGAGGACCAGCTTCGTGACTCTGCCTCATGATTTCCAGTTCAACCAGGGCAATCTGCAGGATTTTGTAGATTGCCAGCGGCGATTTCAACTGCGACACCTGGAGCGATTGGCCTGGCCCGCCATGGAAGCCGAGCCTGCCAGGGACAATGAACGGCGTCTGCAGCAAGGTGCGCTCTTTCATCGCCTGGTCCACCAGTATTTCCTGGGCATATCTGCCGACCGATTATCGCGCATGGATCTCGACGATGAGGTGGCCGCCTGGTGGGGTAATTTCCTGGCCCACGGTCCGGCTCTCTCCGGTGTACAGCATCCGGAGATAACGCTCTCGGCGCCTCTTGCCGATGCCGCTGGCGGCATCGGTTATGTCGAAGCTGCCGAGAGACATCTGATCGCAAAATATGACCTGGTTGTGCGGGCTGAAGATGGCCGGTTCTCTATCTTCGATTGGAAAACCTCTCATCGACCTCCGTCCCGATCCTGGCTCCAGCAACGACTACAGTCCCGCGTCTATCCCTACCTGCTGGTGCGGGCAGGCGCCGCCCTTAACGAAGGGCAGCCGATTGCCCCCGATCAGATTGAAATGGTTTACTGGTTCGCAAAGAGACCGGACCATCCAGAGCGTTTCCGATACAGTCAGCAGAAATTCAACGAGGATCAGGCTTACATCCATCGTCTGGTGGAACAAATCGCTACTGCTAGCCTGAACGATCAGCCGTTCCCCCTTGTGGTTGGCGACAAAGCATGTCGCTTCTGTATCTACCGCTCCCATTGTGACCGGGGTCAGGTGGCGGCAGACCTGGCCGATTTCGATATGGATGATCCCGATGGCCCATCCGACAGCCTCGATTTAAGTTTTGATTTCGAAAACATCGCCGAAATCGACTATTGAGTTTCCCAATGTCGCTTTTGCCCAATGAAAACCTGGATTGAGCCCCAGTCAAGCCCCCTACCCGAAACATTGCCCGCCCTGACGGGCGGAAGTTTCCTGGTGGCGCAGATTCTGGCCCGACGGGGCTTCAGCGATCCCCATGCTGCCCGCGCTTTTATCGATCCCGGCTATTACGAACCGGCCCCTGCTGCCGACCTGCCAGATATGGATCGGGCAGTTGAGCGGTTGGAGCGGGCGCTGGCCAATCAGGAGAAGATCTGCGTCTGGGGCGATTTCGATGTGGATGGTCAGACGGCCACATCGTTATTGGTCTCTTTGCTCCGTAGCCTGGGTGCGGACCCTGCCTATCATATCCCCCTTCGGTCGCAGGGACATGGCGTGCATACAGATCAACTGGCACAGCTGATCGATGAGGGCATAGATGTCCTGTTGACCTGCGACACTGGAGTGGCAGCCCACGACGCGATTGCCTATGCCAACCAGCATGGCGTCGATGTGGTGGTCACCGATCACCACGACCTGCCTCAGACACTGCCCGACGCCTACGCGATTGTCAACCCCAAACGCTTGTCGGCCGGACACCCGCTGGCCAGCCTTCCCGGCGTGGGAGTGGCCTACAAACTGGCTGAGGCGCTGTTGGATCGTTTTGGCCACCCTGGCGAGGCAGAACAATTTCTCGACCTGGTTGCTCTTGGGATCGTTGCCGATGTGGCGTTACAGGTGGATGACACCCGTTTCCTGCTTCAGCAAGGCTTAGAAAGCCTGCGAGGCACCCGGCGAATCGGCTTGCAGGTGCTGATGGAGAAAGCAGACCTCAACCCGGCAGGCCTCTCCGAGCAGCATATCGGCTTCGCGATCGGGCCACGCTTGAATGCACTGGGCCGGCTGGATGATGCCAATCTGGCAGTTGACTTTCTGCTCACGGAGGATCAAGGGAAAGCGACCCTGTTGGCCACGCGGTTGGAGGGTCTGAACGCGCGGCGTAAGTTCCTGACGGATCAGGTTTTCGAGGGCGCGCAGGCTCAAATCGAGCAGGATCCTGAATTACTGGAACAGCCTGTGCTTGTGCTGGAAGATGCAGATTGGCCTGCCAGCATCATTGGTATCGTGGCCAGCCGCCTGGTGGAGCGCTACAATCGGCCAACCATTCTGATTGCCAATCCGGAGGAGGAGCTGGCCCGCGGTTCGGCCCGTTCCATTAAAGGCTTCGACATCAGTCGGGCCATCGCCGGCCAGAGCGAGTTGCTTCACAGCTATGGGGGCCACCCCATGGCCGCGGGTATGTCTCTGGATCGCGGGAATATCGACGCGTTTCGGCGCCGCATCAACCAGAAGGCAACAGAGATTCTGGGTGACCAGCCGGTAGAAGCAACCTTGCAGATCGACGCTTACCTGCCTTTGGCTGACATTTCCCTGGAACTGGTGGACGATTTGGCCCACCTGGCTCCCTTTGGAGCAGGCAATCCCCCTGTCGTTTTGGCCTCCCGCGATCTCAGGTTGCTGTCGCAGGCGCCAATTGGCCGAAACAAGGAACATCTTCAGCTCACCGTGACAGATGATCAGGGAAACGTTCAGCGGGTACTCTGGTGGCAGGGTGCAGGGCGGCCCCAACCAGAGGGCGTGTTCGACCTTGCCTGTCTGGCCCGGTCGAACAGTTACCGGGGCCAGCGCCAACTTCAGATCGAGTGGCTCGACTTTCGACCGGTGGCAGCAGCTACCCTTGAGCCGCAACCGGTTTCGGATGTGACGGTCATGGATCACCGCCACCACTCGCATCCCGAAGCCCTGCTACAGAAAATGAGCGAGGCTGGTTCATTTCAGGTCTGGGCCGAGGGTGAAGCGAGGAGAATGATCGGGGGTACGGGTCGCTTCGAGCTGGTGCCGGGCAAGGACCTGGCCATCTGGACGATTCCACCGGGCCGGCAAGTGTTGCTGGATGTCCTGGAGCGTATTCAACCGGATAGTGTCGCCATCTTCGGAATCGACCCCGGTCTGGATGAACCGGTTGTTTTCCTCAAACGGCTGGCTGGTTTGGTACATCGCACTCTAAATGTCGAACATGGACAGGCCGATCTACCACGCATGGCGAGCGCCATGGCACATCGCATTGAGACGGTTCAGGTAGGGCTTGGCTGGTTAGAAGCCAGGGGTGATGTGCAAATCAAGCAGAAATCTCCTGAAGGCATGTTGCTCGAAAAGGGCGAAGGCCAGCCGAGCGAAGACGCCAAAAAAATCTACCATGAGTTACAGGAGATTCTGGCGGAAGCAGCTGCCTACCGGGAATTCTTTGTCACAGCCAGAGCAGACAACTTGTTGTAGTGTAAACATAATAACCCGCATCGCTTGCTGCCTCCCGGTACGCCTGCTGGCGTGGCGTGGGTTCCGGCGCAGGTGTTAACAATTGACCATTAGCTAGTTGCCGGTCCAATCGGGTTGGGCATAGGTGGAATCGTCGTCGACCAGCTGCCGGATCGTTCGGTCCTCGACGTTCATGATGTACAGCAGCTGTGAACCATCCCTGTCAGAGACGAAGACGATGTGTTTGCCATCGGGCGACCAGGCCGGATCAATGTCGGAGGAACTGGTCTCAGTTATCTGGACCGCCTCTCCCCCATCTGGCTGGATGAGCCAGATGTCTTTTGAACCCTCGTTCTCCACCATCATGGCAATCTGATCCCCCTTGGGCGACCAGGCCGGAGTCCAGTGCCGGCCATCCACGCCTTCGCTCAGGACAGTTGGCGCTGCCGTCTCATCGGGCTCCTGAGCCAGGATTCGGGCCGCATCGCCGATATTCATGTAGGCCAGCTGTTCCCCATCGGGCGCCCATGTGGGATAAAGGGCCTGGTCTTCCGGATAACCGGTGAGTCGCTGCGGGTCACTGCCGTCCGGATTCATCAACCACAGCTCGAAACCTGCCTCGACTTGCTGCCGGCCACCCTGGCGCAGCACCTCATAGCCCGCCGTCGAGGCAAAGGCGATCCTTGAGCCATCGGGGGACCATACAGGTGCCAGGCTGACGTAGGAGGGATCGGTGATAGCATGTTGATTGCTGCCATCTGCATCCATCACAAAGATCACAGGGGCGCCCTGTCGTTCAGACGCGAAGGCAATCCTGGTACCGTCGGGCGACCACGAGGGCACGCCGTCCCAGCCGGGGTCGTCGGTAAGTCGGGTCATGCCACTACCATCGATATTCATCACGTAGATATCGCTGTTGCCATCCTCTTCACGCTCGAAGACAAGCCGGCCTGACGGCTCCGACCTACCGGAAGTGCTGCAGCCGGTGAGAATGATGGCGGAAACCAGCACCAAAATGAAACCTATTTTCTGTACCATGTGTTTTTCCTTTGATTGAGTTTCTCTGAGTATTGCACGAGGCCATGGGTTTTCTCTGTTAGCCCTGTTACATGGACCTCAGGTCGATTATACCTTACATTGGTCAAGTGCCAGAAGTGAAGACCCTGCTTGATTCCGGTGGTTGTCGGCCTTGTGTTATAATGCCCTCAATGGGCAGAGAAACAGGTCTTTTTTTTGATCAGACAACGATCAATGTAAAAGCGGGCGACGGTGGCAATGGCATCGTCGCCTTTCGGCGCGAGAAATTTGTTCCCCGAGGAGGGCCTGCCGGTGGCAATGGGGGCAAGGGCGGCGACGTCATCCTGCACGCCGACAGCAGCCTGAATACCCTGCTGCCATTCAAGTACAAGGTTCACTTCCGGGCAGAGCGGGGTGGTCATGGTGGCGGAAGCAACAAGCAGGGGAAAAGAGGCAAGAATGAAGTTGTCCGCGTGCCGGCCGGTACTGCCGTGTTTCTCCGCGACAGCGATGACCAGATCGCCGACCTGGTGCAGGATGGCCAGGAGGTGATTGTAGCCCGTGGTGGACGTGGCGGGCGGGGAAATACTTCCTTCAAGAGTGCCACCAACCAGGCGCCTCGACTGGCGGAGAAGGGCGAACCGGGTGAAGAGCACTGGTTACGCCTGGAACTTAAGTTGATTGCCGATGTTGGAATCATAGGCGTGCCCAACGCGGGCAAGTCTACCCTCCTGTCTGTTGTCAGTCGTGCCAAACCAAAGATCGCCGATTATCCCTTTACCACCCTGGTACCCAACCTCGGCGTGGCGGTTGTGGACCACCGGGATTTCGTTCTGGCCGATATTCCCGGTTTGATCGAAGGTGCTCACGCCGGCAGCGGTCTGGGGCATCAATTCCTTCGCCATGTCGAGCGCACGCGCATGTTGATTCACATGATCAACGGTCTTAGCCCTGATCCTCTTGGGGATTTTGAGGCAATCAATACCGAATTGCAGTTATTCAATCCCCTCATGGCGAGCAAACCCCAGATCGTTGTATTCAACAAGATGGATTTATCAGAGGTGCGTGAGTTGTGGCCGTTGGTCAAAGAGGAATTTGAGAACATGGGCGTTGTTAACCCGATGGCAATCTCTGCCGTAGCAGGTGAAAACGTTCAAATGCTGTTGCGCAGAACGCTGGCAATGCTCGATGAGCTTCCAGATGAGCAGCGCGCGCCCGTGGAAATAGCAGTTTATCGTCCAGAGATAGATGAAAACATCTTCGAAATCGAAAAACTTGAGGACCATTGGCGAGTGAGGGGCAAACGCATCGAGCGGGCAGCCACCATGACCAATTGGGATTACTATGAGGCTCAACTGCGTTTTCAGCGAATCCTGGAGGCCATGGGAGTCAGCGCTGCTCTGGAAGAAGCCGGTGTCGAGGACGGTAACACCGTAATGATCGGCGACACAGAGCTGGTCTGGGGAGATCAGGGCTGAAATCAGTCTCGTCTTGCAAGGAAGGCAGTGCCATGCGTTTGGGAATATTAGGTGGGACGTTCGATCCCATTCACCTCGGCCATCTGATACTGGCGGAAGAAGCCTGGTACCAGTTGGGTTTGGAGAAGGTTCTGTTGGTACCCGCAGGCGATCCGCCCCATAAGCGTGGCCGCCGGCTGTCGGCCGTTGACCATCGGGTGAATATGATCGAGCTGGCCATTGCTGACAATCCTCACTTCGAGCTGTCACGGGTCGATGTCGATCGCCCTGGCCCGCATTTCACCGGGGATATGGTGCGATTGCATCTGGAGTTGTACGGCGCAGGCACCGATCTCTATTTTCTCATGGGCCTGGATTCGCTGGCCGATCTTCCCAACTGGCATGAGCCCAAGAAGTTGGTAGAACTCTGCAACCTGGTGGCCCTCAGCAGGCCCGATACAGGCTTTGATTGGGATGTCCTCGAGGACAAGTTGCCTGATGTGCGCTGGCGGGTGATTTTCCTGCCCATGCCGGAGCTTCAGATATCCAGCAAAATGCTGCAGCAACGGGTGCGCCAGGGCAGGCCCCTTCGCTACCAGGTGTTACCGCAGGTGGAGGCATATATCCACGAGCACTGCCTTTACCGCTGGGATTTCCAGGGCAATGACATTCCCGGCGCGGTGCTGGGCTCAGACGAAGGCGCATAACGGTGATCCCTGCTCCGCCTGGTTTGGCTGTGGACATAGACGAGAGTGGTTGAAGGAGAAGGCTATGGCGTCCGATAACCCCTTCTTTACCCGCTCCGGTGATGAGGGCTATACAGGCATTCTCGGCCACGAGCGCGTTGCCAAATATGATCTTCAGCCTGAGGCCTGCGGCACGCTGGACGAGGTATCCGCTGTGCTTGGCGTGGCGCGGGCTGCCGCAAACAGCCAGCTTGACGTTGATATTATTGTTACAGTTCAACGGGATCTCTACGACGCCATGGCCGATCTGGCAATGACGCCGGAGGCAGCGGCGAAAGCTGGATGCAGGCTTGAGCAGTCCCGGGTCAACTGGCTGGAAAGCATGATCGAAGAGCTTGGCAAAGAGGTTGAGCTTCCACCGGCATTTGTCGTGCCCGGTGATAGCTATGCAGGGGCTATGCTCGATGTAGCCCGAACGGTGACTCGACGGGCTGAACGCCTGGTGGCAAAGCTCTACCACCAGGCGCTGCTCTGTAACCCGGCTGTTCTGCAGTACCTCAACAGATTGTCATCACTCCTGTTTGTGGTGGCTCGATTTGAAGATATAGCTGCCGGGGTGACCCAGTTTACCCTGGCGAAACCGGAGGAAGACAGATGAGTCCCAAATTGGGCGCCCATGTTTCGGCTGCTGGTGGCGTAAGCAAGGCATTTCCCAGAGCCGAATCCATCGGCTGCGATACCTTCCAGATATTCACCCGCAATCAGAATCGCTGGGTAAGCAAAGCACTGGACCCGGCCGAGATTGAACGCTGGCATCAGGCTGCTGCTGACAGCGGCCTGATGCCAGTGGTGGCTCACGCTTCCTATTTGATCAATCTTGGATCGCCCGACGATGAATTGTGGGAGAAGTCAATCGAAGCGTTCGTGGATGAGTTACGTCGTGCTGAGGCATTGGGATTACTGGGTGTTGTGCTTCATCCGGGTGCCCACATGAAAGAGGGCGAGCAGGCTGGTATCGCTCGGGTGGTTGCTGGCCTGGACCGCTGTCACGAGGAAACGCCTGGCTACAAGACTCTCACGCTATTGGAGATCACCGCCGGGCAAGGAACGACCCTGGGCTATCGATTCGAGCATTTGGCCGCCATGCGTGGTCAAGTGGCGGAGCCAGCGAGAGTTGGTGTCTGCTTCGATACCTGTCACGCCTTTGCCGCGGGTTATGACTTCCGCTCGATAGAGGATTATGGGGCAATGATGGATGAGTTCGACCAGGTTATCGGCCTGGAGCAGATAAAATGCTTCCATTTCAACGACAGCAAGAGGGAATTCGCCAGCCGCCGGGACCGCCACGAGCATATCGGTCAGGGCTTCATCGGCCTCAGCGGGTTTGCCCATATTCTCAATGACCCTCGCTTTTCCCAGGTGCCGATGATTCTGGAGACTCCCAAGAGCAAGGATATGCACGAGGATGTGGAGAATCTGGCCCAACTACGAGAGTTGTTGACCTGACTCGTGGAGATTGATAACTCTTGACCGGCGCACTCTGTACAACGTGGCCAAAGCACTTTCACAAAGGAGATGGGTGTTTATGAGCGAACAATACGATGTTTTGATCATTGGTGGTGGACCAGGCGGCTACGTAGCTGCCATCCGCTCTGCTCAACTGGGTATGAAGACCGCGCTGGTCGAAAGAGAATCGCTTGGCGGCGTGTGTCTGAACTGGGGTTGCATTCCCAGTAAGGCCTTGCTGCGCAATGCAGAATTGGTGAACGTCTTTCAGCACCAGAGTCGAGACCTGGGATTCAGTTTCGACAACTTCAGTGCTGACTTCCAAAAGGCCTTCAAGCGAAGCCGGCAGGTGTCCAAGCGGTTGGTCAAGGGCGTGGGCTTCCTGATGCGCAAGAATGAGATCGATCTCTTTGAAGGCTCGGCCAGGCTGATCTCTGCGACGGCCGTCGAAATCCAACCGGATAATCAGGTCATCAATGCCAAAAACATCATCATAGCCACAGGTGCCCGCAACCGGACCTTTCCCGGCATGGAAGTCGACGGCGAACGGGTCATGGGGTATCGTGAGGCCATCGTGCTGGACCAATCCCCGGAAAGTTTTGTGGTTATCGGCACCGGTGCCATTGGTGTCGAGTTTGCCTACATGCACAACGCCTATGGCGCCAAGGTCACCCTGATCGAAATGCTTCCCCATATACTGCCACTCGAGGACGAAGAGCTAAGCGAAGAACTGGAGAAGGCCTATAAGAAGTTGGGGATTGATGTGCGTACCGCGACTCGGGTAGAGCGAATCGAAAACAATGAGGCTGGGGTCACAGTACACGCCAAACAGTTGGATAGTGGCGAAACACTGACCTTTGAGGCCGAAAAAGCGCTGGTGGCTGTGGGTGTGCAGCCAAATACCGATGATTTGGGGCTTGACGTTGCTGGAGTCCACACCGCAAAAGGTGGCTTTATCACGATCAATGAGACTATGCAGACCAGTGTGCCCAACATATATGCCATCGGCGATGTCACTGGAAAGCTGATGCTGGCCCACGTGGCCAGTGCGATGGGAATGGTGGCCGCCGAAACCATTGCCGGCGAGGAAACGCAGGGATTCAGTGACGACGACTACCTTTTCATGCCGCGTTGCACCTATTGCCAGCCACAGGTGGCGTCCATGGGCTTGACTGAGAAGCAGGCGCAGCAGCGTGGCCACGAAATCAGTGTGGGGCGTTTCCCATTCCAGGCCAACGGTAAGGCGCTCGGCCTGAATGAACGCGCAGGTTGGATCAAGATCATCTCCGACAAACGTTATGGTGAGATCCTGGGCGCTCATATGATTGGGCCCGAAGTGACAGAATTGCTGCCGGAGCTGGTTTTGGCCCGAACGTCAGAGTTGACGGCTCATGAAATAGCCCGCAGTGTGCATGCACACCCCACCCTCTCTGAAGCTATCATGGAAGCAGCCCACGCTGTCGAGGGCGCGCCTATTCATTCGTAGAATTATGACTATATCACCAATTGACTCGGGCAAATCGCAGACAGGACAGTTGACGCGCGGTCGCCGTCCTCCCTGGTTGCGTGTGCGTATGGCCGATAGCGACGGCTACCGGCGAATCAAACAGATGATGCGGGGCCACAGTCTGCATACTGTCTGCGAGGAAGCCATGTGCCCCAACATCGGAGAGTGTTGGGAACGGGGCACGGCAACCTTCCTTCTGATGGGCGAAACATGCACACGCTCCTGTGGCTTCTGTAAGATCAAGACAGGTCGGCCAGCTTCCCTTGATGAAGGCGAACCCTGGCGTGTAGCCGAAACGGTGCAGATGATGGGTCTCCGGCATGCCGTGTTGACCAGTGTTAATCGAGATGAACTCCCGGATGGGGGCGCACACGTCTTCGCCGAAACCCTTCGTCAGATAAGAAAGATGCAACCCGGCTGCACAGTCGAGGTGCTGATTCCCGATTTTCAGGGTAACTGGGAGGCACTTCAATTGGTCATGGATGAACGACCGGAGATCTTAAACCACAATGTCGAGACCGTGCCTCCCCTGTATCGGCGGGTGCGTCCCCAGGCCAGGTATACGCAATCATTGGAACTGTTGTGCCAGGCCCGCCAGATGGTTTCTGATGGCATAACAAAAACCGGTATCATGCTGGGCCTGGGGGAAACCAGGGAGGAAGTTTTACAGGTCATGGATGATCTGAGGGCTGCCGATGTGGATATCATGACCATCGGGCAGTATCTTCAGCCCAGCAAGTGGCATTTGCCAATTGAGCGTTACGCTTCGCCCGAAGAGTTCGAACAACTCCGTGATGAAGGCATGGCGCGTGGATTCAAGTGGGTGGAATCAGGACCACTCGTTCGGTCATCCTATCACGCGGACGGGCAGGTGGATCAACTGGCCGTTCAACCCGTCAGTTGATTCCTCCCTTGTCAAGGCATGGGGTAAGAAGTGCCACGTATGGCGCGACTGTGGATGGCAGAGGCAATCAGCACGGCATGGCAAGGGGTTCCTGTGGATACTTCAGCCACCTGGCCCCAATGTAGGGTTGATGATTTGGAGAGTGCTGCGCGATGACAAAACCGATCGTGGTGACCGACGATACTTTCGAAGCGGACGTTCTGGGCGCAGAGACGCTGGTATTGGTTGATTTCTGGGCGCCCTGGTGTGGCCCATGTCACATGATCGCGCCGGCGTTGGAACAGCTGGCCGTTGATTATGAGAATCAAGTGGTGATTGCCAAGGTCAACACCGATGAGGATTCTCGCTATGCCGAGATCTACGGAGTACGCGGGATTCCTAACATGATTCTGTTTTACCAGGGTGAACCGGTTGACAGAATTGTCGGTGCGATGCCCTATCTCCATCTCAAAGGGCGGTTGGAGAACGCACTGGCCCGAACATCTGAAACCTTTTGATGATTTCTTGCATCCAATTCACGGAAACAGATAAAAACAATAATCGAGGATAGGAGATTAGCATGACGAATCTATTGAAGCGCATATTTGGCGAAACCGAGAGCGAAATTGCAGTTGCTGAGGCTGGGGACGACAGCGGCACCAGCACAAACACCCAGGTGAAGCCAATCCACGTAACGGATGCAGATTTCGATGAGATCATTCTGCAGGCCGATGTGCCGGCTGTGGTCGATCTTTGGGCGGAATGGTGTGGTCCTTGCCACATGATTACACCGTCGGTGGAAGAAATGGCAAGTGAATATGAGGGCAAGGCGATCATTGCCAAGATGAATGTTGACGAAAACCCAGGTACCCCGCCCAAGCTCGGTATTATGGGAATTCCAACCTTGATATACTTCAAGGATGGCAAAGAAGTAGATCGGCAAGTGGGCGTTGCCGGTTATGCACAACTGGCTGGCAAGCTGGAAAACCTGCTGGACTGATTCAGGCAAAGTAGTGCCCCCAATATTGAAGAGTGCGTCTAGGTCAGGCGCACTCTTTTCGATTCCCACACTATCCTCGCTCATCTTCAATGGACCACTGATAAACGCCGGGTGATGCAGATCAAATCGAAACCGCAGATCTGTCCTGAGCAGTGATTTTGGACCGTACAGAGAGAGTGCAAACATAGAGTTTGGGGAAATCGTCGAAAAAACTTGTGAAATATGAGCTGAATCATGTACAATGGGTTGGAAGATCGATACAATGGTCAAAGATAGTCGTATTTGTTTCCGGTGGCTAATGTAGCCGGCAACCGCATCGTCCGCAGCGGAGTCGGCAACACTGTGTCCTCGGGCACTCGTGGCTTCAAAGGAGAGTCCCACTATGCCGAAAGAGAAATTCACCTACCTGGATCCGGTTCCGAGCGACATCGATATCGCTCAAGCTGCCGAGATGAAGCCCATCCTGGAGATAGCAACTCAGGTTGGACTCACTGAAGATGATCTGGACCTGTATGGCAAATACAAGGCCAAGGTCCATCTGGATGTTCTGGACAAGTTCAAGGATCGACCCCTGGGCAAGTATATCGATGTAACCGCCATTACGCCCACACCGCTGGGAGAGGGCAAGACCACCACCACTGTTGGCCTGAGTCAGGCGATGGGCGCCTATCTGGGGAAAGATGTCATTACCTGCATTCGGCAACCTTCCCAGGGACCGACCTTTGGAATCAAGGGTGGCGCGGCCGGTGGTGGCTACAGCCAGGCAGTGCCCATGGAGGACTTCAACCTCCACTTAACCGGTGACATCCATGCGGTAAGCGCTGCCAACAACCTGCTGGCAGCCGCAATCGATGCACGCATCATGCATGAACGCAACTATGGCGACCGGTTCAAGAAGGTTACAGGGTTGGATCCCCTTAACATCGACCCGTATAGCATAACCTGGAACCGTGTTATGGACGTCAACGACCGGGCGTTGCGCAATATCATCGTGGGCCTGGGCGGAAAGGCCGATGGCATTCCTCGAGAAACCGGATTTGACATCTCCGTTGCCAGCGAGGTGATGGCGATCCTGGCCCTGACCACCAGTCTTGAGGACATGCGGGAACGGTTTTCTCGCATCGTCATTGGGCAAAGCTATGCCAGGGAGCCTGTGACAGCCGAAGACTTGGGTGTGGCGGGCGCTATGACGGTCCTGATGAAGGACGCCATCATGCCCAATCTGATGCAAACCCTGGAGGGAACCCCTGCATTTGTCCATGCCGGACCTTTTGCCAATATTGCCCATGGCAACAGCAGCATCGTGTCCGATCAGATTGCTTTGAGGCTGGGCGACTATGTGGTCACCGAGTCGGGCTTTGGCGCCGACATTGGCATGGAGAAGTTCATGAACATCAAGTGCCGCTACTCGGGCCTGACTCCCGATACCGTGGTTCTTGTGGCAACGATCCGTGCGCTCAAGATGCATGGCGGTGGCCCCAAAGTGGTTGCCGGGCGCGACCTGGACAAGGCTTACACCGAGGAAAACCTGTCCCTGCTCGAAGCAGGCTTCGCCAATCTGGCCAAAAATATCGAGATCGCGCGGCTCTTCGGTGTACCTGTCGTGGTAGCGATCAATCAGTTCCAGTATGATACCCCGGCAGAGATCGAACTGGTACAGCAACTGTCGGCGGAAACAGGCGCCTATGCCGCGGTACCAACCAATCACTGGGCCAAGGGCGGCTATGGATCCATCGAATTGGCTGAGGCCGTCATCGATGCCTGTGAGCAGCCAAAGGACTTCAAGTTCCTCTACCCGCTGGATCTATCGATCAAGGAGAAGATCGAAACGATTGCGGCCCAGGTCTATGGCGCCGACGGTGTCGAATATACGCCTGAAGCCAACAGACAGATTCGCGCCTATGAAAAGGCCGGGTTTGGCAATCTGCCCATGTGCATGGCAAAAACTCATTTGAGCATCAGCCATGACCCCAAGCTCAAAGGGGTCCCCACCGGTTTCACGCTGCCCATTCGCGAGGTACGAGCCAGCGTGGGCGCAGGCTTCATCTACCCGCTATGCGGTGAGATGCGCACCATGCCTGGCTTGCCTTCAAAACCGGTCTACATGAAGGTAGATTTGGATGAGGAAGGCCGGGTGGTAGGGCTCTTCTAGCGGTTAAATCGCCAAAACCAGCGCCGAGTGCGGGGCGATTCTGCCCCAATACTGGCTGAAAACCACCTCGCTTAGAGGTGGTTTTCTTTTTTCTGCAGATTTCGAGCCTGCTGGGAGCAGATCGATCAGGAAAGCGTTCATGACCGGTCGTGTGCGGGGTAAGTGGGGCCTGGCTTTACATTTTCCGAGCGATTCGGGAAAAACTCGATTTAGTTTACCTGTTATTACCCGGATGCTATACGAAAAATGGGGCGCATTTAAGGTTCAGGATGCCAAAAAAGCCTTGATTTTCGGGCCCCCGGCGTGCTAGGATATGGTCGCACACAACAATTTTGCCTGTGTGCCAGGCAGATAGGCGCCGAGACTTGACGAGGTGCCTTACCGGGTATCGTTGAAAAAGGAGACGCAAATGGCAAACCGACGAAGACGCATTGCACCCCTTGCCATCGTGCTCGTCATTCTCTTGAGCGCTGTGCCTGTGGGCTCGGGTCCCATGGCAGCCGTGGGAGACGCCCTATATAATGGTGGCTTCGAACACGGTTTCGAGGCGAACCAGGCGTGTGGAGGCATGGTGGGCGCTGGCTGGGGGTGCTTCCAGAATGGAGGCACGGCAGCCTACGGGTTCTACGATGATATGTGGGATCCCGTGGTCTATGCCGGCGAACACTCGCAGCTCATCGAGATCAACACGAAGGAGATGGGTGGCGACAATGACCGCAACGCCGGAATCTACCAAACGGCTGGCGTATGGCCAGGAACCCAGTACGAACTGTCGCTCAAGGGCATGATCCGTGCCGAGGATAACGGCGGGGACCCCTGGCGCTACCGGGTGTACGTAGGGTTTGACTACTATGGAGGCACCGACTGGCAAGCGGTCACCGACTGGCGTGAGTTGCCCTGGGACAGCTACTACGATCGCTTGAGCCCGGGTGAATTCAGCAGCTACAACACGACGGTAACACCGATAACCAAGAGGCTGACCGTATTCGTGCGGGTGCAGCGCAAGTGGGGCACCTGGTACGAGGAAACCGACGTCAACCTGGACGCCATTAGTCTCTTTGGCCCGGTAAGGGTTGAGAACTACAAACCCAAACCAGTGCATCCACCTGTGGCCAAGCCGCCAGTCTGGCATCCACCCGTAGTTGAACCACCGATCGCTCATCCGCCGGTTGCCAAGCCCCCAGTCTGGCATCCGCCCGTGAAACCGCCGGTGCATCCAGGTTGGGGAGTTCACCCGCCCAAGCCGCGGCCAGAGCCAACCATCGTGTGTGATGGCCCCAACCTGCTGATGAACGGTGGGTTTGAGTATGGCTTCCAGGCCAACGGCGTGGCCAACTACTGGATGGGCTTCAACAACGGTGGGCGAGCCAACTACGGTTACTATGATGAACAGTGGCCGCCAGTGGTGTCGGAAGGAAAGCACGGCCAGTTGATCGAGATCAATACGCTGGACGTGGGAGATCAGACCGATCCCGACCGGATGTCAGGGATCTACCAATGGTTGTGGCTGAAGCCAGGAGCGACGTACGAGTTCTCGGTGGATGCGATGATGCGGGAACGGAACGATCATTCGGACGAGGATTTCTACCGCTACATGGTGGAATGGGGCTACTCAGCCAATGGGTGGACGGATCCTGCCAACATGACCTTCCGGGAACGGGTGCCGTTGGACAACATCTACCTGCGGACGGAGCCGGGAGAGATGCAGTCCTACACCACGCGGTTCGCGGCACCGAGTGAGACGACGACGATCTGGCTGTTTGCATTGAAGAAGTGGGCAACGCTGGAGCGGGAGTTGGATGCAAATCTGGATAACGTAGCGATCAGGATCTGTCGCAAGGCCTATCCTATGTACCCAGTCCATCCGCCGAAGCCGATGCCACCTGTGGTTTACCCACCATACCCCAAACCACCGGTGAACCCGGTACCGCCAAGCAAGCCCAAGCCGCCAATAGCAAGCTGCTCCGATCCAGGTAACGTGCAATATTGGGTCCAGCCAGGAGACACCCTCTCAGGCTTGGCTCAGCAGTTCGGCACAACCGTGGCCGAAATCATGGTGAAGAATGGCCTGAGCAATCCGAATTACATCTATGTGGGTCAGGAACTGTGCATACCCACACAGCCGGTGCCGGAACCCTACGAGCCTCCAACCGCGGAAGCGCCCCAACCGCTCCCTGCACCAGTCACACAGACTGAGCAGGTCCCGTCAACAGAGATCGAGGTTATCCAGGAAGCGGAAGCATCACCGTTCGCGACCGAAGAGGCACCCGGGCCAACGGAATCGCCCCCAGCGGCGGCGCCCGCGGCAGTACCGCCAGCTCAGGAAGAGGTTGAGAGAATCGGTGTAACTGAAACCTACCAAATAAGGCGGGGTGATACACTCAGCAGGATTGCCCAGAACAACGGCACAACTGTTGAAGCCCTGGTTGCACTGAACGACATCGAGAATCCCAACTGGATCTATGCCGGGATGGTTCTCGAGGTATCCGTGAGGTAGGACACCCTGCCACTTGAACGAGGCTAACATGCCTTACTTTCCAACTTTTGCAGACAGCCAGTGGGGCTGCACCAGGAAGTCCCCACGGTTGTACCAACCGGGATTGTCGCACCCGGGAATGACGATCCCGACCCAATGGGTGTCTATTCGGACAGAGACCGTCAAGCGGAATGTCGGAACAGAGCCCACCAATTCGAACGAAATCCTGCGATTGGCCCTCGGGTCAACGGCAAACTTGACAAGGAGCTAACGATGTTTAGCAATTACAGCAAGCGAGTTCTCGTGGTGTCGCTCATGATAGCCATGGTTATGCTGCTCGCTCTGACCAGCACAACCGCGGCGAGTGCCCCCACTAATGGCACCGATCAGCCGGAAAACACGACCTGTGTCGACGGCTACATTATCAATCACCGTGAACAACCGGTGGATGGGACCAAGTTCGATCCGCCCCTGAAGGTCTACGCTTTTGGAATGTATGTGCCCCCTGGCACCAGTGTCAATGAAGCTAATCTGCCTGACCTGCCCGCCATGGCCGAGCAAGTTGAAAGCCTGGACTCCCTCATGGTACCGGCCGAAGGCGACCGCTCTGGTTCCTACATGGCCTGGGCCGAAGTAGACAGCAATGGCTACTTCAAGTTCGAAGATATGCCGGCTGGTTACACTTACCACTTCGGCTTCAACCTCCCTCAGGACTGGGACGGTATCGTACCTCAGGCGCCCCGCAATGGGACTGCCTGGACCGGTTGGACCGTGCTGCAGGATCTGGGCGAGGTCAATGGTAAGCAGAAATGCCACCGCATCGTCTTCAAGATCCGCCGTCTGTTTGACGTAACTGTTCTCAAGTGGGAAGAGTTGATGGATGGCACCGTGCAGCCTGGAGCCGGCTGGGACATCACGTTCCTGCCCCAGGGTGACCCCTTTGTTCACAAGCAGGCCGGGACGACCGACGAAAGTGGTCGTGTTACCTTCACGATAACCCCCGGAAAATGGCTTGTGAAGGAAAAGGTGAAACCCGGCTGGACGCCCATAACGCCTCCATCGGTCTACCTGCACCTGGATCAATACGCACCTCCTGGCGCCCAAGCCCCCATCATCTTCAAAAACCGCCAACCTGCCTGCAAGGGCGAAATCGAGGTTGAGAAGATTGGCTGGGGTCGCGATGCCAGTGGTCGACTGATCCCCCTGGGGCCGCTGGCCGGCTGGAAAATCGTCCTGAGCCGCTACGATGGCAACATGCATCCAATCAGCGGTTACACCGATGCCTCCGGGAAGGTCACCTTCTCCGGACTGTACCCAGGTGTCTACCAGGTCAAGGAATATGTCCAGCCTGGTTGGAAGCCCATGTCCGACAACCCCCAGACTGTCGTATTGTCTGGATGTGACACCGAATCTGTCACCTTCGAAAACGTAGAGACCACCGGTGATCTGAGCATCCGTGGCCGGAAGTTGTACAAGGCGTGGGTGCCCCCGTTCAAGGGGCAGATCGTCGGTCTCTCCGGCTGGAAGATCACGGCAACCCTGAAGGGTTCCGATCCTGAGCGCACCGTGGAAACCACGACCAATGCTCTGGGTGAATACGAGTTCTCCGCGGAAACGCTGCGGAACGCGGGGATTGCATTCCCTGGCGCCACAGTCACCGTTTGTGAGGAAAGCCGGGATAACTGGATCCACATCACGCCCAAGTGTGTCGATGTGACCTTCCCCTATCCTGTGCCACCTGACTACAAGGGTGCTACGGTGAACTTCACCAATATCCAGGATCCTCCGCTGCCCGGTACCGGTGTTGCAGCTTCCACTGCCTCTGCAGTAGCTGTAAGCAACTGCCAGGAGACCTACCTGGTCCGACCTGGTGACACGCTGTCTGGCATTGCCGCCAGCCATGGCACAACTGTACTTGCCATCGCTCAGGTCAATGGCATCAGCAACATGAACCTGATCCGTGCTGGCAGCACGGTCTGTGTCCGGTAACCAAGGAACTGCCGGTTGACGGCTTGTTCCTGGTGACTGAGCTAACAAACCGGCGCAATACTGCCACCTCCCAGGACATGATCCTCCCGAGTTGGCAGCCAGCCACGGCGTAGAACGCGCATCCTGGTGATCCCGTGGCGGAGCGGAATCGAGCAAGCTCGATTCCGCTCCTTACTTTATGCCAGACTCGTTACCCACGTCCATCCCCCAGTTGTGTCAGGATCATGATCTCGGTCTGTTTTCGCCGTTACCGGGCTGCCAGGGCCTCGTCAATCAAGGCTGCCAACTGCGCGTAGCTTTGTGCTCCCGGTATTATCAGGCCGTTGATGGAGAAGGTAGGGCGCAGGCGGATGCCCTCACCGCGACGCACACGATCAAGAGCGATGGTTTTTTCGGCGAACTGACCGGTTTCAAGGCATTGGCGGAACTGGGCAAGATCAGGCACCCCTGATCTTGCAGCGAAATCGGCATAAGTATCCATGTCGGCGCTCCACAACTGATTCTGATCAGAGTAAAAGAGATCATGAATCGCCCAGAAGGCCACTGGGTCCTGGTCACCGGCGCACTCGGCGGCCTGGTAGGTCTTTGCAGTCGGACCATGATCCAGTATGGGAGAGTAGACGTAACGGATTTTGCCTGTGTCAGCATAGTCGGCGACGATATCATGTTCAGTGGATAACACGTATCCACGGCAGGCGCCTCAGAGAAAATCCGAGTAATCAATGACAGTGACTGCTGCATCAGGATTGCCCCTGAAGTACTGTCCTTCCCCGGTCTGTCCGAAGATGCTGGTAACGGCCGGTTCTTCCGCGGGCACGGGAGTATCGGTGGCAGGCACCGCGGTGGGTGATTCGATTGGTGGCACTGGCGTGTCCGCTGGCCCTTCATCGGCCTCGGTTTCGGGTGAATCGGCCGGGACAGGGGTATCAGTTGGCGGGACAATCGCAGGCGTATCGGTGGCAAGTGCCGCAGTGGGCGCGTCGGTGGCTGTCGCTACATGTTCAGCCGCGGGCGTTGGCTCGGCACTACCACCGCACGCTGCCAGCAGCAGCGCCAGAGAAAGAAGCAAGCCAATGCTGACCATAACATTGGGGCGCAGGCGTTTTGGTTTCATGAGGTACCCTCCTGGGAATTCGTAACGATCACCATTGTAACAGGTCACCCCTCCACCCTAAGTAAGCTCGCTTTCAAAAGCGGGATCACGGTCTTGCCTTGCGCGCTTATACGATCTCCGTCAGCAACCGGGTTTTTCTATCGATAGAGCTCCCGGGCGATGATCACTCGCTGAATCTGGGAGGTGCCCTCATAGATCTGGTAAATCTTGGCGTCCCGCATCAGTTTTTCGACTGGATACTCGGCGCTGTAGCCGTAGCCACCGAAAACCTGCACCGCATCGGTGGTTGTCTTCATACACATGTCGGCGGCGAAGGCCTTGGCACAGGCCGCCACCTTGACGTTGTTCATGTCATGATCCACCAACCAGGCCGACTTGTGGACCAGTAGACGGGCGGCCTCGATGTTAATGGCCATGTCGGCCAGCATGAAGCCTATGGCTTGCTGATAGGCGATAGGCTTGCCAAAGGCCTGCCGTTCACCGGCATAGCGTACCGCCTCTTCCATGGCCCGACGCGCTACCCCAACAGCCGCAGCCGAGACGCCGGGCCGGCTGCGGTCGAAAACATTCATGGTGATCAGGAACCCCTGACCCTCCTGGCCCAATCTGTTTTCGGCCGGAACCTCCACATCTTCCAGAAAGATCTCACCGGTGCAGGCAGCATGTTGTCCCAGCTTGGGCATCGGTTTACCGGCGCTCACACCAGGCCATTCCTTTTCGACGATGAAGGCGGACATGCCTCGATGGCGGGCCTCCGGATCGGTCTTGGCGAAGATCACGTAAAAATCAGCCACGGGGGCATTGGTAATCCAGGTTTTGCTGCCATTGAGAATGTAGCCGCCCTTTTGTTTGATTGCCGTGGTTTTGATCCCGGCCACATCGGACCCGGCATCTGGCTCAGTCAGGCCATAGGCCGCCAGCTTGCCATTGTCCATGAGCCACTCACCCAGATATTTCTCTTTCTGGACTTCATTGCCTGCCAGAATGATTGGCCAGGCCGCCAGGCTGTTGAGCATCATGGCTGTCTGGATTCCGGAGCACCCCCAGGCCAGTTCCTCGTTGACAATGCACTCGCCCAGTACATCCAACCCTGGACCGCCGTATTCTTCCGGGATGTTAACGTTCATCAGGCCCAATTCCCAGCCCTTCCTGACAATCGGCCAGGGAAACTCGTGGGTCGTGTCATAGTGTTCGGCCTGGGGCAAGATTTCCTTTTGCGCAAACTGGTGGGCCAGATCGCGGAGCATCCGTTGTTCGTCGTCGAACGTGAAGTCTATCATCGCTGATGCCTCCTGTGGAGAACCGAAGGGGTTGCCTGTATGACGCGATGTGTCATCGCGGAATTATTCTAACACGAAAGTGGGCCGGGTACAAGAGGCAGGCTGATTGTCAATTGTGGATTGCTGTGCCAGGGATTTATCTCTCCCAGCCGTGCTGGGCTTCATAATCGAGGTAGCCAGCCATTAGTTGACCAGTTACGGGGCCTGGACAGGTGGGGAGCAGGACGTCGTCGATCTGGCGAAGGGGAAGGGCACGGCGGTTGGTGCTGGTGATGAAGGCCTCGTCCCAGGTGGGTACCTCATTGAGTGGCAGGGTGGTGTGCTGCACGGGAATCGCCAGGTCCTGTGCCAACTGCAAAACAATCCCTTCGGTGACTCCCGCCAGGGCGGTACCTTCCAGCGGGCGAAGCAACACGCCATCCCTCACGGCCAGAATGTTGCTGGTGCTGCCCTCCGTGATGTTGCCGTGGCGATCGACGATCAATCCCTCCTGAGCCCCCAACGAGCCGGCCTTGCGACGGGCCATGGTTTGCGCCAGGCAGTTGGTGGATTTGGCCAACGGCCAGGTGCGCTCGCCTTCACTGGATATGGCCCAGGCCCCTGCCTTGTAGAATCGTTCGGGATGGATGATTGGTGGCTTGTAATAGAGACCGCATACCGCGGGGTTGACGCCGTCACTGCCGTAGGCAACGATGCGCAGCATGCCGTCGGTGCCATGCCAGGTTGCGGCCAGCCGGCGACTCCATTCAGCGATCTCCTCCACGGGTGCTGGCAGGTCCAGACCCAGGATCTCGGCGGACTGGCCCAACCGCTCCATGTGCCAGCTGAGGTGAAAGAATCGTCCCTTTTCAAACTTGATCGTCTCATAGATGCCGAAGGAGTCCACCAATGACTGGTGAAAAACAGGGAAACCGGCCTGGTCGGCGGGCTGCATTGCACCGTTGACGATGACGCGGGAACCTGGTAATGCGTCCATGGGTGTCCTATTGAGATTGAAGTTTATCTGCCACGAGGCTGGCCAGGAATCGTCGCTCAGCGCCATCCTCGAAGCGAATCGTGATCTGGGGATCGTCGATGCCATCGACCCTTTCCACAGTACCTGCACCGAACTTGCCGTGGATAATCGGCATGCCGGGCTTAAAGTCAACTGGCGCGACAGCACCTGCGTTTCCCTTGGCCACCGGGGTTCTGGTCGCGGCGATCGATTCTGTTTCTCGATCCCGCCATAGCTCCGCATAGATGGCCAGATCCTCCGGCTGCCGTACGCGGCTGACCACTTCGTCCAGACGTGCACGGGATTCGGCCAACATTGGCATGTAGGTGAGCTTGTCTTCGTCGGGGCGATTGCCCTGGGCAAGCAAGCGAGAGATACGACTTAACGCTGAGCGCAGTTTTCGCAGTTGATCGCGAGGATAGGGCGTGTTGGGATCAAGTAGAAAGAGTTCCACATCGTTCTGACGGCACAATTCGGCGCGAATCTGGTTGCGCTGCTCGTCGTCCGTCAGTTCCCAGTCGCTCTGCCTCGGTTGGCCCCTGGCAGTCAATCCTACGAAACGAATGGCGAGCCCCACTTCGTCGTAGAGTTGATCAAGCTTGAGACGCCGACCTGTCGCCGGGTTGATCAGCCAATCGGGGCTAATATTATCCTGATGATCGAAGCTGTCCATTACGCGAGCCAGAATCTCTCGCCAGGCCATCATGTTCAATCCACTACTCACAAGTGCAACTCCATTGGTAAATGGTCGAGGCGCTTTCGTTATTGTGTTCGCCCCGACAAGGCCGCAAAAGGATAGCACGTTCGTTCTGGCAGGTCAAGTCTGCCGCGCCTGCACTAGCGATAGCGCAGCAGGGTATTCTCGTGGATAAGCTGGAACTGCTCCAGGCTGAAGGGATGCCACCCTGCCAGCAGCGCGCCGTAGAGGCTGACGACGATTCCTATCACAATGAGCCCCTTGATTCGCCACGACGTGATACGCAGGCCAGCCAGTGCCATACCCAGAATCAGAACAGGCAGAAAATCGGCTGCGTAACGATAGCCGTACTGGGCGAATCCGGTGTTGGCATAGAACAGAGCGGGCAGGAAAATCAAAGCACTGGACAGCAATGCCGTCCTGGCTGCCGGGGTCCAGGCCCGCAACCATGGCAACATGACCAGTAGCGGCGTGGTAATCAACAGACTGAGCCCTTCCGGGTTGAACAGAATATAAGGCGATTCTGGAACCAGTACCGGCAAGCTGGTAAACGCGGCGTGCAGATTGCGTTCCACGTAAATCGAATTGAACAGTCCCCAGGCTATGACTTCAGAATCGTTTTGCCATCCCAGGTACCGGTAGCCCAACTCCAGGGGATGGTCAAAGCGGGCCCAGTTGTAGACTGCTGACAGGATCAGAATGATGCCCAGCGCCAGCCCGAATTTCAGCAGTGGTTTTCCGACGCCTTCAGTGTCGTCCCCCGAATCCGCCCTGCCCTGCCAAATCTCAACCAGGGCAAAGGGCAGAGCCAGCAGGACGGCACCGCGAGCCAGAAAACCCAGGCCCAGAAACAGGCCGGCCAGTAACGGGAAGCGACCGCGATAGGCAGCCAGCAGGAAGAAACAGACGAACAGGACGGCGACGATCTGGCCGGTGAAGTAAACATTGCTCTTCACCGCCAACGGGGCGAGAACACTTCCGAACGCGAGCAGCGCCACTAACCAGAGGTTTTCTCGTATGCTGTAACCGGTATCGGTTTCGTAGCGCCTGAGGACGAGGAAAAAAAGGGGAAGAATCGTGGCTGACAACAACAGATGTAGCGGTGCGTGGTGAACCCCTCGTCCAAAGGCTGCCACAGCCGGCAGGTAAAGTAGTGCCGGCGCAGGGGGATAGGGGACATAATAGCGTTCTTGAAACGTTGCCAGATCGAGATAGGGCGCGAGTTCCGGGATGATATCCAGATGGCCATCCAGAAAAGCCTCGGCCAGGGCAACGAACTCGTTGGGCGTCTGCTTCACGAGGTTTGGCCATGCCAGGAGTCCGTAGACCAGGAGGCCAACCGCGAAGAGAAGAAGAAGCGTGACTGAGAGTCGCGAAGTCATGACCTGTCGGCATCTGGATGGTTATCCACCTATAACCTCTTTCAGCGCTGCCAGCACCAGGGTCACGTTCCTATGCTGGGAGGAGTAGCCCATCAGGCCGATGCGCCACACCTTGCCCGCCAGAGCGCCCAATCCACCCGCAATCTCGATGTCATAGTCGTTCAAAAGGGATTTGCGCACGGCGGCCTCATCGATACCGTCGGGCAGGCGCACGGTAGTGAGGGTGTGCAGGCGGTTTTCCCTGGGCACGTGCATGCTCATGCCCATTTCCTCCAGCCCGGCCCAAAGCAACTCGGCGTTGCTCTGATGGCGGGAAAAACGGGCGGCCAGTCCCTCCTCATAAACCAAACGCAGGGCCTCGCGCAGGGCATAGTTCATGTTGATCGGGGCAGTGTGGTGGTAGGCGCGCTGGGGTCCCCAGTATTTGCGCACCATGGTCAGATCCAGGTACCAATTGGCAACCTGGGAGCTCCGCTGGTTCAATACATCCTGTGCTCTCGGACTGATCGTAAGCGGTGCCAGGCCGGGCGGGGCACTGAGGGCCTTTTGGCTTCCGCTGTAAACGATGTCCAGGTCATTTGCGTCGACGCCGACTGGCACCCCGGCCAGGGATGCCACCGTATCGACCAGCAGCAGTCCGCCATGGCGATGAACAACATCAGCCATGTCGCCTAACGGTTGGCGGGCACCTGTGGAAGTCTCGCCATGGACAAGGGCAACGATCTTGGCCGGCTTTTTCGCCAGGGCTGCATCGATCTCATCGACAGTGAAAACCTCACCCCATGGCCTTTCGATCCGGGTAATTTCGGCACCATACCGGCCCGCCATGTCACAGAGGCGCTCACCGAAATAGCCGTTTACGCCGATAAGTACCTGATCGCCAGGTTCGATGAAATTGCACAGGGCGGCTTCCATGCCGGCGCTGCCCGTGCCGGAAACTGGTATGGTAAGCTCGTTTTCTGTCTCAAAGACGAAACGCAGAAGATCCTGCACTTCGTTCATGAGGTCGATAAACTGGGGATCCATATGACCCACCAGCGGATAGGAGAGGGCGCTCAGGACGCGGGGATGGACATCGCTGGGCCCTGGTCCGAGAAGGGTTCGAGGGGTGATGTTCAGGTCCGTGTAAGGCATGGGATGCTCCTGGGGGTTGAGATTTGGAATTCAGAGTGCCGGAATGTCAGAGAGTTTCAGAGTGTCAGAATGCCAGAGTAGCGGAGTGTCAGAGTAGCGGATGAGTCTGGTGACCAATAGAATCACTACCTGCCGCCGCCTTCGAGTGTAGCTGAAGACGGTACGGGTGTCAAACCATGCGTTTCCGGGATTTGCCCGGCGACTGCTCGAGCAGTATTCAGAACGTTCGCGCCATGATCTGTTGCCAGCCTGTCGGAAGTTTGGTATACTCGCCATGGGCGTCCTGCCCGATGAAACCACTGGAGAGACTTCGATGTCAACCCTTCTGTTGAAAAACGCCGATCATCTCATCACCATGGATCGGGAACGTCGCCAGATCAGCGATGGCAGTCTTCTGGTGCGTGATAATGTCATCGAGCAGGTGGGACCGGCTGGTGACCTGCCCGGACACGCCGACCGGGTGATCGATGCCCGTGGTATGGTGATCCTCCCCGGGCTGGTCAACACCCATCATCATCTCTACCAGACGCTCACCCGTTGCATCGCCCAGGACGAAGGCTTGTTTAACTGGCTCAGAACCCTCTATCCGATCTGGGAGGACCTGACACCCAAGGCGGTCTATGTTTCAGCCAAGGTGGGTCTGGCTGAACTGCTTCTAAGTGGATGTACAACTTCCAGCGATCACCTGTACCTCTATCCAAATGGCAGCCGGGTCGACGACGAGATCCGTGCTGCTCAGGAGATCGGAATCCGTTTTCATGCCACGCGGGGCTCCATGAGTCTGGGCGAAAGCAAGGGTGGTCTGCCGCCGGACAGCGTGGTCGAGGAAGAGAGTTTCATCCTTCAAGCCTGCCAGAGGGCTATCGAAACCTTCCATGATGCCGATCGCTACGCGATGATACGGATAGCTTTGGCTCCTTGTTCACCCTTTAGCGTTACCCCTGACCTGATGAGGGAAAGCGCCGCGATGGCACGGCAATTCGGCGTTCGGCTGCATACCCATCTGGCTGAGACGCTGGACGAGGAAGCCTTTTGTCTTGAAACTTTTGGTAGAAGACCTGTGGAATATGTCGAGGAGCTGGGCTGGACCGGTGATGATGTCTGGCATGCTCACTGCGTTCATATGAACAGCCAGGAGATAGCGCTCTTTGCCCGTACCGGAACCGGTGTGGCCCATTGCCCTGCCAGCAACATGCGACTTGGCAGCGGCATCGCACCGATAAGGGCATTGAGGGATGCTGGCGCCCCGGTCGGTTTAGGCGTAGATGGTTCAGCCAGTAATGACTCCAGTCATTTACTTGCCGAGGCGCGTCTGGCACTATTGTTACAGAGAGTTCAGGGGGACGCTGGTATTCTCGGTGCCCAGGAAACCCTGGAGATGGCAACCCTGGGAGGAGCGGCTGTTCTGGGCCGGGATGATATCGGCGCGTTGGCGCCAGGTATGGCGGCTGATTTTATCGGTTACGAATTGGAACGCCTGGAGTTCACCGGCGCCCGCCATGATCCCCTGGCGGCGCTGGTTTTCTGCACACCCGTCAATGTGGACCTGTCCGTGGTCAATGGACAAACCCGAGTTGACCAGGGTCAAATCGTGGGCCTGGAAATGCCGGACCTGATACAACGCCACAACGCCATCAGCCGTGCCTTGATTCGGGGAGAGCGAGTACCTGGATGAGCCAGGTTTCGAGTAGTGACCCTTGACCATTCCAACGTCAAACCTCGTTCAGCAGGCTGCCGCAATCATCGAAACTGCCCAACAGATGGTGGTGCTCACCGGAGCAGGCATCAGCAAGGAAAGTGGTATCCCCACCTTTCGTGAAGCGCAGGATGGGCTTTGGGCTCAATATGATCCCGAACGTCTGGCAACCATGCAGGGGTTTCTGTCCAATCCGAGGTTGGTGTGGGAGTGGTATCAATCCCGGCTAACGAAGGTGCGGCATTGTGAACCCAATCCAGGCCATCGAGCCATTGCCGACCTGGAACGACTCCTGCCCGGTGTTGTGGTTGTGACCCAAAACATCGACAGCCTTCATGCCAGGGCTGGCAGCAATGATGTGATCGAACTCCACGGCAACATCGGCCGCTTCAAATGCCTGCATGGACACCTGAATCTATCAATGGACGACCTGGCCGATCAGGCAACGATTCCTCCCCTTTGTCCTCACCCCAAATGCGATGCCATGGTGCGCCCAGACGTCGTATGGTTTGGAGAGATGCTGGATGACGCGGTAATCAATCGGGCGTTCGAGGAAAGCGAGGCCTGTGACGTCATGTTGATCGTCGGTACCAGTGGTGTGGTAACGCCTGCGGCCAATCTGCCCTATTATGCCAAACAATCTGGTGCAGTGATCGTCGAGGTTAACCCTGTGCCCAGCGCACTGACCCACCTGGCCGATGTTTTCCTCGCCGGCCCGGCGGGTGAAATGCTGCCAAACGTGGTAGCGAAGTTGAGCGAAAAATGAATCAATCAATCTTAATCCAACACGGCACCCTGATTACTCCTGGTGGTCCGTTGAACGCCGATATGCGTCTGGCAGATGAGCGAATCCACAGCATTGGTTTGGATCTGGAGCCAGAGCCTGGCGAAGAGGTTATCGATGCCTCCGGATGGGTAGTGTTGCCCGGCATCGTGGATCCCCATACCCACATCCAGCTCGATACTGGCATTTATCAGACGCCCGATGACTGGGATGTAGGCACCCGCACGGCAGCCTGTGGCGGAGTCACTACGGTAATCGACTTCGCTACCCAATTCCCAGGTCAAAATGTGCGGGAGGCCGTGCAGAATCGTCTCGATGAAGCCCATGACATGGCCCACATTGACTATGGGCTGCATGTGATGCTGACTGAGATTCCTGCCAACGATGCCGATCTGGAGGACTGGATGGGAGATCTGGTAGCGTTGGGAACACCGTCGGCCAAGATTTACACCACCTACCGCCCCAATTACTACCAGGATGACGATTCGTTGCTTCGGGTGTTCCAGGCAGCTGCACGGCAAGGGGTCATTGTCATGGTTCATTGCGAAAACGATGATCTGGTCACAGCTGCTACCTCGCGGCGGCTGTCTGAAGGCAAGACAGCCCTGGCATTTCATGGTGAGGCGCGACCTGCACTGGCTGAGGTCGAGGCAGTCAATCGTTGCCTGTTGCTGGCAAAAGAGGCCAACTGCCCTTTGTACGTGGTGCATTGCTCCGTCGGGCGCTCGGTTCTGTTGATCGACGCTGCCCGACAGGCCGGCCAGGTAGCGTATGCTGAGACCTGCCCCCAATATTTGCTGTTGGATGAAAGCGCCTATCGTGGAGACCATCCCGAATGGGCAATCATGCAACCGCCGCTGCGGCAGGCTGATCAACGTGAGACACTTTGGCAGTTGATTGAGGGCGGCAAAGTGAGCAGCATTGGCACCGACCACTGTGATTACACCCTTCAACAGAAGGTTGGGCTTCAACCTCTTGAGCAACCTGACGTGCAAAAAGCGCTGGTCGCACTCACAGACGATGAACGGGAAATGGTCACCCTGCGGGCTGGACTGCGCGATGGCTGGCGGCGAGAGTGGACTGAGGTGGCTCGATCGATGGGTCGATCACGCGATGCCGTACGTCGCATGGAGACCGACGCCATTCGTTGCCTTCAGGACGCCGATGGTGCTCTGGAGGCCATTCGGGTGGCAACCGAACTCAACGGTCATCCCCGGCTATCCTTTTCCGAAACCCCGGGCGGCATCCCCGGTCTGGAGACCTCTTTGCCATTGCTGGCAACCTACGGAGTGGCCGCAGGCCGGTTGTCATGGACCCAACTGGCGCGGCTGATGGCCACAAATCCTGCCAGGCTGTTTGGCTTGTTTCCCCGCAAAGGTGCCTTGATACCGGGCGCCGACGCCGATGTAGTGATATTTGACCCTGGCGTTCAGTGGACAGTCAAGGCCGGCGATCTGCATAATATCGCCGGGTATACCCCGTACGAAGAGCGGCGTCTTCAGGGGCGTGTGCGTACAACGATCAGTCGCGGCAAGATCGTTTTTCGTGGCGGTGAATTCAGGGGCGAACAGGGCTGGGGTCAGTTTGTAGAGGGACGGATTTCCGGGGGCAAGGCTGGGCTCGGGGAATCTGGCCTGTAGCAGAGGAATCACCTCAATTTAACAGAAGGTCAATTTTTGCCTCTTGACTCTAACGTTACGTCATGGTGTATGATGAGTGCACAGGAGAAAAAGCGTGACAGTCTACACCGTTCGCCGGTTGGCAAGCCTGGCAGGGATAAGCGTCCGGACGCTACACCATTACGACCATATCGGACTGCTGAAGCCGTCCGATCGTACAGCCGCTGGCTACAGGCTTTACGCCGAAGAGGATCTGCTGCGGCTGCAACAGGTCCTCTTCTTCAAAGAGCTTGATATGCCGTTGGCGGAGATTCGAGATATCCTTGACAGCCCGGGATTCGATCGGGTCGAGGCTCTCGATCATCACCGGCAACTGTTACAGCAGCGAATGGTGCGACTGAATCGCCTCCTGAATACGATCGACAAGACGATCAATAAGCTTACGGAGGATACCATGACGCTGACAGATGAAGAGCTGTACGAGGGTTTTTCCAGGGAACAGATCGAGCGTTACAAGCGTGAGGCTCAGGAACGCTATGATCCTGAACTGGTGCAGGAGTCTCAACGCCGTGTGAGCGAGATGTCGAGGGATCAGTGGAAAGCCACACAACAGGAAAGCGAAGACGTCGCCCGGGCCCTGGCGGATCTGGCCGATCAGGACCCAGCGGCACCCGAGGTACAGGCGCTTATCGTCCGCCACCATGCCTGGATCGAGGTGTTCTATCCCTGCTCAGCCGACGTCTACCGCGGCCTGGGGATGCTCTATGTGCAAAACGAGGAGTTCAGGGCATTCTACGACAAGTACCGGCCTGGATTGGCCGATTTCATGCAGGCGGCCATGACGGTCTATGCTGATGCGGTGTTGGAGGAGATGGCGGAGTGACCTACCGGGCGATATGGGCAAGCTCATCTCTCAGTAAAACCCTCTCGTCGCGATACCCGCAAGGGCATGAATGGCGGCACCAATATCTCGCCTGGCAACCGTGACCTCATTGCCGCCATTCATGTCCAAACCATGGACCCCTGCTCATCGTTGGGATCCTGTGGCACCAGGCGAACTCAAGAGGTCAAATCGATCTTGCCGAGGTGCCCGCCCTTCAGTCGCACCTTGGTGGCCTCGTAGCCGTTGACAACCCATCCCCACCATGATATAGTGCGGTCATTCGCTGCAATCTGGCAGGCGTCCCGTTTTCAGTCATCTGTTTCGCGAGGAGAAACGCTTGTTCCAAGACCTTCATGTTATCGATTTCCATTCCCATTTCCCCACCTCGCGGCCATGGTTCGCGGGCATGAGCAACTGGCAGCAGGAGTACGTCGAACGTGTTGGCGAACGACGGGCTGCCATCGCCAAAGGGTATGCCATGGACTACAACCGCGATTGGCGCCTGGCCTGGGATTTCCCATTGCCCGAAAAGCAGCACCCGGGCGATGAGGAACAGGCCGATCGTTGGGCTGCCGAGGTGGATCGCTACGGGCTACGGGCTGTGGGCTTCGTTTCCGGCGGCGGCAACGATCACCTGGCCGGGATAGTGGCCCGTCATCCCGATAAGTTCATCGGCTTCGCCCACCATAGCCCTTTCTCGGAAAACGCCGCTGCCGAGCTTGAGCGATCTGTAAAGGAACTCGGGCTGCGGGGCTACAAGCTATTGGCGCCAGCCATCCAGGAACCCATCGAAGGTGAGGCTGCCTTTCCCGTCTGGGAGAAATGCGCCGAGCTGGACATCCCCGTATTGATCCACTTTGGCGTCATGGGCAGCGGCGGCGGCATCGCCTGGCACGAGAACATCAACCCCCTGAAGCTTCACAACGTGGCCAAGCTCTTTCCAGATGTCACCTTCGTCGTGCCTCACTTCGGCTGTGCCTGGTTGCGCGAGACCCTGCAACTCTGTTGGGCCTGCGCCAACGTCTGCATTGACACCTCCGGCTCTAACCAGTGGATCCGCTGGGTGCCAGGTGAGCTCACCGTCAAGGAGTTATTCCGCAAGTACGTAGAGACGGTGGGCGCCGAGCGCATCATCTTCGGCAGCGATTCGAGTTGGTTTCCCCGGGGCTTTGCCATCCGCTATCTGCAGGATCAAATCCGTGACTGCCGCAATCTGGGACTGACCCACGAGCAGTTGCAACTCATTTTTGGCGGCAACGCCGCCAGGCTTTTTAAGATCGACCTGAACGGCTCGTAAATCGTGCCAGCGCAGCAATTTCTGTCCCGGCTTTCCCCCCTACTCGTCCTTGCCCGGCCGGGTCAGAATTGTCAACGACGGTTTTTTTCTCCAACCTCAAACTGGCAACCGGTCAGTTTCCTCAACGCAGGCACCTGCCTGCTCGTTCAATTCTCCCAAGGAGGAGTGTTACCATGCGAAAGCAAAGACTTCTAGCGTTGTTTGCCATTGTCCTGACGGCAAGCCTGGTCCTCACGGCCTGCGCTGTGCCTGCTGCGCCACCTCAGATCCAGACGGTCGAGGTCACCAGGGAAGTCGAGGTGGAAAAGATCGTCGAAGTGCCGGCCGAAGACGAGATTGTGACTATTGAGTACTGGCAGTACTTCTTCGACCCGCGCGTCGACGCCATGAACCGGCTCATCCAGCAGTTCGAGGCCGAGAATCCGGATGTGCGCGTGGTCCACAACAGCGACATCCCTTACGGTGACTACCGAGACAAGATCGCAGCGTCGGTCCCTGCCGGTGTCGGCCCCGACGTCGCCACTCTCTTCTATGGCTGGCTGCCGGTCTGGTTGGATGCTGGCTATCTGGTGCCACTGCCAGAGAGCGAGTTCCCGCCCGCGGACATTGAAGCCGACTTCAGCCCCATGGTGCAGGCAGGCAAGTTCGACGGCAAGTACTGGACTCTGCCCACGGCCGTTCGTACCCTGGCCCTGTTCTGGAACAAGGACCTGGTCGCTGCAGCCGGGCTTGACCCCGAGAAAGCACCGGAGACACTCGATGAGTTGGTCGAGATGGCCAAACAATGCACCCAACTGGACGAAAACGGTGATTTCGCGGTCCAGGGTTACACGGTGGAGATGGATGGTCAGGATCATCACTGGTTCCGTGAGGTGCTGTTGCGCCAGTATGGTGTACAGCCCCAGAGCGATGACTTCCACACCATCCAGTGGAACAGCTCGCCCGAAGGCTACGAAGCGTGGCAATTCCTGCTGGACTTCCCAACGGTCCACAAGACAGGTGACAATACCCTGTTCGACGGTGCTACTCAGGCGTTCCTCAATGGCAAGGTCTGCTACCACATTGACGGCTCCTTCCGTCTGGGCAGCATCGCCAAAAACGCGCCCGACATGAACTTCGGCGTGGCTGAGTTGCCGGTGGGCCCCAACGGCGAAAAGCATACCTTTGGCTCCTATTGGACCCATGGTCTGACCAAGAAGGCCGCCGAAGACCCGAAACAGATGGACGCGGCCATCCGCTTCCTCAAGTTCATCACCACCCCGGAGGCGGGCACGCTCTGGGTCAACAAGGTGGGTGAGCTGCCGGCCCAACTGGCGGCCCTGGAGAACGAGGAACTGCTCGCCGACCCCAACCTGGGCGCCTTTGCCCGCGGCCTGCCCTACGCCCATGCCACCTTCTTCGTCAACGAATCCAACGACCGCCAGGCGCTGATCGACGCTTACGATATGGTCGTGCTGACCGACGAGGACCCGGCAGTGGCTCTCGACACAGCGGTGGAAGCGGTGCAGGCCGAGTTCGACGAGTTCTGGGCCGAACGCTGATCTATTGAACTGAACCGCAGGACTGGCATTCCTTCCGCCCGATCTACGGACACCAAGTGCCAGTCCTCCATGCACCCAAGGCAAAGCCTGGCCATAACCAGTGATAAAAGCCGACCGAGCAAGCGGAGTCGAAACTTTAGCCGGTCTTGCTCGGTCGGCATCGTTCGGCGTGCTGCGCAACCCTTGGCAGAGGGCAAAGCACAGACCAGCCTGAGTCTGCTGTACCGGAATGCGGCTAAAGCCTCGACTCCAAGCCACTCAGGACTCAATTAGGCGTTTATGAGTCAGATTCTTGCACACTGGGCAAGAAGATTAGCCACGAACCTAACAAGGATGTACCGCAGCGCTGTCCTGCCCACTCCGGGGCACCTAACGGTGAGCGCAGTCGAAGGGCGCTGAATGAACCGCAGATGACGCAGATGATCGCAGATCAATCAAAAAAAAGAGCAGCGAGAATCTGCGCCGAAGGTCTGCGCAATCAGCGTTCCTCTGGCTTGTCCAGGTCAGGGACAGCCAGTCCTTGACAGCCATTGATAACCGCTACGAGAATCCATGCCAAAACTAACCCTTCGCCGGCGGCGTATACTGTGGGCCTATGCCTTTTTGTTGATTCCACTGGTTTTCTTTTTGTGGATTCGCATCTATCCCACGCTGTCCGCCTTCAACATCAGCTTGCGGGAGTGGAACATCCTGGCGGAGGAGAAGCCCTGGGTGGGCCTGGCCAATTATGCCAAGATATTCGAGGAACTGGGCAATTCCAGGAGCGTTACCCACAAGGCGTTTGTAAATACATTTCTCTACGTGCTGATCGGTATGCCGGCCCAACTCATAATTGCTCTGGGCGTAGCCTTGATGCTGGACCGCATCCGGCGGGCCGTGGGTTTCTTTCGGGCAGCCTATTTCATTCCCTTTGTCACCTCGGCAGTGGCGGTAGCCTGGGTCTGGCGCTGGCTCTACCAGCCCAAATTCGGTCCCATCAATGTTCTGTTGAAATCAGTGGGACTACCCGATCAGCCCTTTCTGGCCAGTCCCGACCAGGCGCTGGTTTCCATTGCAGCCGTGGTAGTGTGGCAGGGGTTGGGCTTTGCAATCATCATTTTCCTGGCCGGTCTGCAGCAGATACCTCAGACACTGTACGAGGCCGCCAGGATCGACGGCGCCAATGGCCGGCAGGAGTTTCGCTACATCACCCTGCCCATGCTGAACACTTCCATTGTCTACCTGGCGGTGTTGCAGACCATCAGCTTCCTGCGCATGTTTGCCCACGTTATCAACATGACCAGGCAGGGATCTGGCGGCCCGCTCAACAGCACGGTAACGGTGGTGCTGCACGTTTACCGCTCGGGATTCAGCAGCTACAAAATGGGCTATGCCTCAGCTCTGACCGTACTGTTGTTTCTCGTCATTCTGATCATTACCGTTGTGCAATTGCGCGTTCTGCAGCGGCGCGTTGACTACTAACCCATGACACTAGCAAGCGAAGAGACGGTGGTACAGGATCCCACGGTACTGACAACCCGGCGGGGTGAACGGCGTCCAGGCAGTTGGCTCGGTCAGGCTTTGACCTACCTGCTGCTGATCCTGGGGGCCACCATCATGATTATCCCCTTCATCTGGATGGTGGCTACCTCGCTTAAACCAGGCAGCGAGATTCTCAAATACACCTTCCTTCCTCAGGAACCGACCCTGCAGAACTACCAGGAGGTTCTCTTCGGGACCCGCTTTCCCACCTGGTACATCAATAGCATCATCGTGGCCATCATCAGCACCACCAGCGTAGTCATCTTCGATAGCCTGGCCGGCTACACCTTTGCCAAGTTCGAGTTTCCCCTCAAAAACCTCTGGTTCATTCTCATCCTGAGCACCCTGATGGTACCCACCGAGATGTTGATCATCCCCTGGTTTCAGATGGCGGTGAAATATGGATGGAACGATACCTTCTGGGGTATCGCTTTTCCCGGCGTCATCACCGCGGCCGGGCTATTCCTCATGCGCCAGTTCATGCAAGGTGTGCCCGATGAACTGATGGACGCGGCTCGCATCGACGGCATGAATGAGCTTGGCATCTTCTTGCGGATAGCCGTGCCGTTAGTCAAGCCAGCCATTGCTGCCCTGGCCATCTTCAACTTCCTGGGCAACTGGAATGCCTACATCTGGCCCCTCATCGTGGCCAGCACGCAGGCCAAATTCACCCTGCCTGTGGGTCTGGCATTTTTCTCCGGCGAGTCCGGCTCCGATTGGGAGTTGATCATGACCGGCGCTACCCTGGCCACGATACCCCTGTTGATCGTGTTCATGATCTTCCAGCGCCAGATTATCCGTGGCATTGCGCTCACGGGCTTGAAGGGATGATTCGTGTCTGACCACAGCTTTCCCCACCCGGCCTATTCCCGCCATGTGCTGCAGCCGGCTTACGCCGACGCCCAAAATCACTTATACCAACCCATGCTGGATGCCAACCGCGCCCACGCCGTCATGTTGTACGAAGCTGGTATCATCGACCTGGCCTGTACTCGGGGGCTGTTGGTCGCGCTGAACCAGGTCGAGGTCGAGGGCCTGGAGGCGCTGGCCTACCAACCAGGCGTGGAGGATCTTTTCTTTCGCATCGAGAACCGTCTGGTTGAGTTGACCGGTCCCGACATCGGCGGCAACCTGCAACTGGGTCGAAGCCGCAACGACCTCGGTCAGGCCCTGGCCCGCATGGCGTTGCGACCCATGCTCCTGGCGGTGCTACGCCGGTTGAATACGTTTCGCTCTACACTGCTCGACCTGGCTCGCCGACACGTACACACGGTCATGCCGGGCTATACCCACACCCAGCCGGCCCAACCTACCACTTTTTCTCATTATCTGGCCGGCGTGTTGAGTTCGCTGGAGCGAGACGCTCGCAGGCTGCGCGCCGCTTACGATACGCTCAATCTTTGCCCGCTGGGCGCCGCCGCCTTCACCGGCAGCGGTTTTCCGCTCAATCGGCAGCGGACGGCGGCACTGTTGGGCTTTGCTGGCCCACTGGTCAGCAGCCATGACTGCATCGGTGCCTCTGACAACTTGACCGAGACTGCCGGTGCCCTGGCAACCATGGCCGTGAACCTCTCCCGTGTTACCCACGACATGCTCTTTTGGGCAACGAAGGAGAGCGGCACCATTTACATCGACGACAGCTTTATTCAGATATCCTCCATAATGCCACAGAAACGCAACCCGGTGGTGTTGGAGCATCTGCGCGCCCGCCTGAGCAGACTGCAGGGAGACTGTCAGACAGTGTTCAACCAGTGTCAGAAGATTCCTTTTGGCGATACCCAGGACATCGAGGACGAGATATGGCCGCCCATCAGCCAGGCGCTGAGTACCGCCGATGATGTGCTGGAGTTGTACGAAGCTGTCTTCTCCACGTTGGAACTGAATAGCGATCATCTTCTAACTCGCGCTGCAAGGGGTTTCACGACGGCTACCGAACTGGCTGACACATTGGTGAGGGAGGCTGATTTACCTTTCCGCACAGCCCACGCCATCGTGGCTCGCCTGGTCGCTCGTGCCTACGCCGAAGACCTGGCGCCGGGCGATATCAACCAGGCCCTGTTGGATGAGGTCGCTGTCGATGTGATCGGGCGGCCCCTTGGATTGGATGATGATGCGGTCAGCCGCGCGCTGGATCCAGAGCATTTCGTGGCCGTGCGCCAGACGTTGGGCGGCGCCGCGCCGGAGGCAACGGCTACCCTGCTTGCCCGGCAGAATGACGCTTTGCAGGACGACCAGAGCTGGCTGGATAGAGAGTCGGCTCGCCTGACCACAGCACAGGATATCCTGCTTGCTCGATCGGCTGAACTCGTGAGGTAGAAACCAATGAAAACCACAAAAGATGTCATTGTCATTGGCGGCGGCGTGATGGGCACCAGTATCGCTTACCAGCTTGCCAGCAGGGGTATGGACGTTATTCTCCTGGAGAAGTCCTTTCTTGGGGCCGGCTCCAGCGGTCGCTCCAGCGCCATTATCCGCCAGCATTATTCCAACGAAACCACTGCCCGCATGGCCCGCCACAGCCTGGAGGTCTTCCAGAACTTCGGCGAGATCATCGGGGGCAATGTAGATTTCGAAAAAACCGGCATGCTGTTCATTACGCCGGCCGATGACCAGGCGGGAATGGAGAGCAACGTGCTCATGCAGCGCCGTGTGGGCATCGACACCAGGGTACTCAGCGGCGCCGAACTGAAGGAGTTACAGCCACAGATTGCTGGCTGGCAGGATGTGGTGGCCGCCTGGGAGCCCGAGGCAGGACACTGCGATCCAGCTGGCACAGTGAATGCTTTTGCTGCGGCGGCCAAACGCAAAGGAGCCTCTATTCGCCAGGGCGTGGAGGTTCTGGGCATCAACATGGCCGGCGGTCGAGTGCAAGGGGTCACTACCTCGGGGGGTGAAATAACAGCTCCCGTCGTGGTCAACGCGGCCGGCCCCTGGGCCAGGCCCGTGGCACAGAATGTGGGTGTGGACATTCCGGCGTACGCTTGCCGGGTACAGGTAAGCCTGTTGGGCTGGCCGGAGGGGTTTCAACCCCATCCCATCGTGGCCGACTTCGTTAACGTGATCTACTTCCGGCCAGAGACCGGCCGCCAGACCCTCATCGGTTCCATCGATCCGGCCGAGGCCAATGATCGCGTCAACCCTGATCGCTTCAACGAGGGTGTGGACTTCGGGTTTGTGCTGGACAGCGCTGAGCGCGCCGTGCAGCGTTATCCGGCTCTGGAAGCAGCTGAGAGCCGGGGCGGATTCGCTTCACTCTACACGATCACCCCTGACTGGCACCCTATCCTGGATGAGGTGCCCGCCGGCAGTGGCTGCTTTTTGGCCTGCGGCTTCAGCGGTCACGGCTTCAAACTGGCCCCGGCCATCGGTGAAATGGCAGCCGATCTTGTAACTGGCGAGGCCCGTAGCGGTTTCGACCTGGAGTTGTTCCGCCTGGACCGGTTTGCGACGAGTAAGCCAGTGCGCGGGCAGTATGAATACAGTATCATTGGGTAACTACTCAGGTGCGACGCACTTGGTCCACAGAATCAAGCCGACCTTGAATTTAAGTCCGATAGCGACACCATTGGAGCCATCTGAGCAAGTGCGTTGCACCTTATGCCTGAGCAGTTCCATCGTTGGTTAGACAAGGTCCATTGTCGCGTAACTGGCAGCGAAGTTAATCCTGGACGGCCATCAGGAAAGTTTTTCCGGCGCCAACAAAGCCAGTCCATCGGGATCCACTGACAGGCTGAGTTTACCACCTAACGGCGGCAGGTCATCAGCCATTGCGCCCGGAAGCTCAAATTCCAGCCAGGTGCCGCTGGCCTGGCCCACTGCAATCTTGACCTGGCTGCCCCGGAAGGAGACGTTCAAAAGCCGTCCGTGGATGACGTTCTCTGCCCCCGCTTCCTCCTCGCCCGGTAACAGCAGGGTGGCAGCGTCAGGCCGGACAACCAGTGTTGCCGCCTCGCCTGGAAACACAGGATGGGCACACTGGCGGCAACGCAAGGTCCCAAGAGAAGTAACCACCTCGGGCACAGGGCCATCACCCTGGATCTGGGCAGATATGAGATTGCGCATCCCCAAAAAACGCGCAACGAATTCGTTGGCCGGTTGGCGATAAACTGTCAGCGGCGGCCCCTGCTGTTCGATCCGACCGGCATTGAGAATGATGACCCGATCCGATATGGCAAAAGCCTCCTGCTGATCGTGGGTCACATACAGGGCAGTGACCCCGACCAGTTTGAGGATTCGGCGCAAGTCAAACATCAGATCTTCCCGGAGGGTTCGGTCCAGGGACCCCAGGGGTTCATCCAGCATCAACAGGGTGGGATTGGGCGCCAGGCTGCGGGCAAGGGCAACGCGCTGCTGTTGCCCCCCGGAAAGCTCATGGATCTTGCGATCGCCGTAACCACCCAGATCAACCAGGTCCAGCACCTCGTCAACCCGCCCCTGAATCTTCGCTGGATCCTGCCCTTCCATTCGCAGCCCGAAGGCCACGTTTCCAAAGACATCTTTATGGGGAAACAGCGCGAAGTCCTGGAACATGAGGCCAAACCCGCGCTCGTGAACGGCAACCGTTGCCATATCCTGGCCATCAAAAACGACCCGACCCGCGTCGAGCGTCTCCAGGCCGGCCACGATACGCAGAAGCGTGGTCTTGCCACAGCCGGACGGCCCCAAAAGGCACACGATTTCACCAGAGTCGGCGCCAAAGGAGACATCCTGCAGCACCGGCGTGTCACCAAAGGATTTGCTCACGTCAAAGACGTTCAGGTCCGCCATCAGAACTCCCCGATATCACCGATCCGAAAACGCTCGATGAACAGTAACCCCACTGCACAGACCAGCATCAACACCGTGCTCATTGCCAGGGCTCGCCCATAGTTGAGCATACCCGGCTGGCCCAAAGCCCGGTAAATGGCCACCGACATGGTAGGAAATTCAGGGCGGTAGATCAGCAGGGTTGCGCCAAATTCTCCCATGCTCACCGTGAAAGCAAAAACAGCTGCCACGAGAAGAGCCCGCCCGATAATCGGTAAATCGATCTCCCGCAACACCCTGGTCGGCGACGCGCCCAGAACGGCTGCGCCCTCTCGAAGCCGGGGATTCAGGCCCCTCAACGCAGGCAAAACGCTGCGCACTACGAAAGGCATAGCAATCAAGGTGTGTGCAATTGGCACCAGCAGCAGGGATGTGCGCAGGTCCAGCGGGGGTTCGTCCAAAGCAATGATATAGCCGAAACCCAATGTGACCGCCGAAGTCCCCAGGGGTAACAGAAACAAGGGATCGAGCCAGCCAACCAGGCGGCTATCCTTTCGATCGGGACCGGCCAGTAAGTAGGCACTGATCAGCCCAAGAGCCAGGGATATCACCACCACGACGAAAGCGATCAGCAAGGAATTTCGAATTGCCTGAATGGGGGCTACAAAAAAAATGTCCTGGGTGGGGTTTTCCGTCAATGCCTGATAGTAACGCAAGGTCGGCGGCCCATCCCCGAGAGTCACGGAACGGACTGCCAGGGCAAGCAGCGGGATCATTACCACAATCAGCAGCAGGGTGTTGACTACCCCAACAACCAGCCACTGCCGCCAGTTTGCCGGGCGCCGGGCCGTGCTGGATTGGGGTCGCATGTTGAGAGGTATCGAAGCCCGAGCCTGGATTCGGGTGTAGACGACCATCACGATAAAGGTAAATCCCAGCTGGACCAGCGACAGGACCGCTGCCAAAGGCAAGTTAAAGAAATTCACCGCCTGCCGGTAGATTTCCACCTCCAGCGTGGCATACCGGGGGCCACCCAGGATCAAAACAACCCCAAAACTGGTGAAACAGAACAGGAAGACCAGCAAAGACGCCGCCACGATCGCCGGCATCAGAAGAGGAAAGGTAATCTCCCACATCACCCGCCAGCGATTTGCCCCCAACACGGCTGCCGCCTCGCTCATTCGAGGATCCAGGTTTGCCCAGAAGCCACCAACGATGCGCACCACTACGGTAGCATTGTAGAACGCGTGAACCAACAGGATTATCCATACGGTGTACAACAGGCTAACCGGCGGTTCCGGCAGCCCGAAGGCCGTCATCAGCCATTCGTTGATAAATCCCCGCGGCCCCAGCAGCGTCGTGAAGGCCGTCGCCGCGACCACCGTTGGAATCACAAAAGGGATCGTTGTAAGGGCACGAATCAGGCTCTTTCCAGGAAAGGCGTAACGAGCAAAGACGTAGGCCGCCGGCATACCCAGCAGCAGGGTCAGTGCGGTCGAAGCCAATGCCTGCCAGGTAGTGAACCATAGCGCCCGGCCGACATAGGGACTGAAGATCATATCGAACAGTGCCCCCAGGTCCAGTTGCCCATCCGGTGCGAGGCTCATCCCCAGGATGCTGGCAAGGGGATAGAAGTAGAAGATCAGCAGAAAGGCCAGGGGAAGAAGATAGATCAGACTGCGAGCACGGGCCAGTTGAGCGCTCATGATTTTTGCACTGCCTGTTTAACCAATTGGGCGATACGCCGTCGCTGCACGAGCAAGAACTCCCATGGCAATTACCTTAACACTGTCTCAGTCCAGGCCTCGATCCACCGCTCGCGGTTGGCTTCAATCGCGCCGGCATCGATATCGACGGGCTCAACGGGCACTTCCGCGAAGCGGGTGAACAGATCAGGCAGAGCAGCCTCGCCGTTGGCAGGATAGACAAACATCTGAAGGGGGATATCCTCCTGAAAAGCCCTGCTCAACATAAAATCGACCAGTTCCTCAGCCGCTTCCCGTTGCTCTGTTCCCTTCAGGATTCCGACGAATTCGATCTGGCGAAACGTACCATCAGCGGGAGATATATTGCCGCTATCAGGCTCACTTTTGCTGCTTTCGCTATAAAAGACATCAGCCGGTGGACTGGTGGCATAACTGACCACCAGGGGCCGGTCTCCCTCTCCACCACTGCCCACGGTGAAGTGACCAAAGTAGGCCTCACTCCAGCCATCGGTAATCAATACGCCATTGGCCCGCAGGTCTCGCCAAAAGTCCAGGTAAGAATAGTCGCCATCCTCACCGAAGTGGGCAATGGTAGTCAATAGAAACGCCAACCCTGGCGAGGATGTTGCAGGGTTTTCGACCACCAGCAAGCCCTTGTATGCAGGCTTGATCAGGTCTTCCAACCTTCCAGGCACAGCCAGCCCTTGCTCGTCAAACCAGCGACGATCATAGTTCAGATTGACGTAGCCGAAGTCAACGGGCAACAGCCCAAAGGCAGGATCCAGGTACAGCTCGGAGGGCACAGAGTCCAGCGCCGGGGATCGATAGGGCTCAAAGATGCCGCAGTTGATGGCCCGACTGAGAAAGGTATTGTCGACGCCAAAGAACACATCACCAAGAGGATTGCCCTTGCTCAGACAGGCCTTGTTCAGCGCAGCACCCGCATCGCCGGCCAGCAGGAATTCGACGGTGATATTCGTTTCCTGCTCAAACTGGGTGATCACATCCTCGCTGACAGCAAAGCTGTCATGAGACATCAGAACCAGTTTTTTCCTCGCCTGTCCCGCGTCCGGATCGCTCGTCGGCGCAAATTGAGGGCCACAGGCTGCCAACAACATCGTAGCGACCAACGCAACTATCAGCAAGATTGTCTTTTTCATCTCTTTTTCTCCTCCGCGCAATATCAGCCAGTCGACGAAACATGGACGACCAGCACCATCCCCTCGGTCACACTTACCACCGCGCTCGATTCAACCAAGCGGTTGCTGATGCTCAGCGACGGCCCGAGTGGCAGTTCAGCCTGCTGCAAGGGCCAATGGACTCCCGTCAGGCTGACGCCACCAGCTTCGCCGCCATAGGGTATCAAGGAGAGCGTATCGCCCACCTCACCGTTGACGACGCTTTCACCCCTAACCAGCCAGATCGTCTGTCTGCCGTCAACGATACGTGTGGGCGTGCCGATCAGCTCCGGAAGTGCCAGCAGGCCGAGGTTTCCAAGTGTGTGGTCGATCCTGGCGCCCAGCACACCGGCGATGATGATCTCGTCAGGATCAGCGTCCAATGCCCGGCCCAAGGCGATCTCCAGGTCGGTTTGGTCCTTCTCCGGGGAATATGCCTCCATGGGCACACCGGCTGCGTTAAGCTTTTTCAACACCTCCCGGTCGATGGAATCCATATCGCCCACAATCCGCGTGATGGGCCAGTCCCACTCGATACACCGGTTGGCCCCGCCATCAGCGGCGATGACCACCTCCCCTGGCTGAGGGTCCAGGCCTGGCGGTTTTTCTGCTCGCGGGCTGCTGGCGACGACGAATGCGCGTTTGCTGGCAGTATCTTTACTCATTCTTTGCCCCAATTCCAATGCGCTCCCGCAGCTCCCTTGAATCAACAAAGGCCGCCTGCCTGTAGTCTGGCAAGTGGCCTTTTTGCGCTGGTTCGAGTGCATCCCTACGCCGGCATTACCCAGGTCAGGTTCTAAGGGTCGGTGGCAGTTCGACCACCCTCTCAGCCGGGCGCTTCCCGGCTCCCCTGGCAACGGGTTATCTATTGGGTCAAGTGTAACATCGGGGACGCCTCATGTCAAGTAGGGGTCACCCCTTTCCGCCTCCTATGGCTCTCTGTCAGTCGCTGACCCATGCCAGACCGTTTCGTCGCTGCCCCAGTGGCGAATACCATCGCTGTTGCCAATGGCCCAAACGCGTCGTCGAACTGCGATGATCGGACCATGTTCCCGATCTTTTTCGACAATGGCTGGCGGTTGGGCTTTTTTTCGTCGCTGCATCAGGCGAGGCATCAGATAACGGGCGAGCCGCAGGCCGGCGCTGGCCGCCACGACCGCAGCCCCCACAGCCAGAGGCCGCGCTACCAGGCCAACGGGCAAGACGGACACCGGGGCACTGTTGCGTACCACCAGGGGCCCCACGTCGGGATGAGCGCCACACACTGAGCAGCGAGTAGTTTCCGCTGCCACAGGTGCACCACAGCGAGTACAGGTCCGTCCGTTCTGAGCCATGAACTATCCTCCGGGGAAATGCTGCAAACACCTCAAGAAGCCACCAGCAGTCTAACCCACGATTGAGAGGCTGCTGCTGCGGGGGTGTCCGCGATTATCCAGAGTGTAGCAGAAAACAGGTGAAAACTCAAACGGAACTGTCGTGCTGGCTACCGCGCACATCCGTTCGCCTATGGAGGATGTTGGGTCGGATAGTGAGAGAGAATACGATCAGTTCGCTCGTGTCGAGCGACTCCATTATGAGCAGTTACATGGTCAAAACAATGTTCCACCCCACGAACAGAACGACGAAATGCAACAATTGCCATGCATCTGGCGTGCGAAAGCAGCATTGGAGCGCGTTGACACCCCTTGCTTTGGCTCCCAGTAGAAAACCGTGCCCCTTTGCCCTTTCGGGTCTGCGCTCAGGCCGCGCGGCGGTAGTCGTGGTGTAACCCTCCCTGCACAGGAAAAACCACGACTTTGCCTGTCTGCGGCCGCTCTGCGCCAGACGGGGCGGGTATGTTCTGGTCCAAACCTTGATGGTGTCGAGCCTGATGGTAATAGTTCAAGTATTCCTATGTGACTCCCTGCAGGTGGCGCTCCTTGAGGATCAGGACATGGTCCAGGCACTAGCGACGAAGGCTGCCGAGAAAGCGTTCGCGTTGGGAGCGCTAATTGGCGTGCGAATTTCTATGATGCCCGTCCCTGCTGCCACTGCCGAGAAATGCCCTCCGAACTTGGGGTCATTGTCACGTATCAAATACCTGGGTCCTTCGCCCCAGGGCGTGGCTTCCCGCAATTGCCGCGCCACCCAGGCATCGCTTGGGTGAGAGGTGACGGCAACATGCACGATACGGCGGCTGGCATGTTCAATGATGAGAAAGATGAAGAGGGAGCGGAACATGATGTCGAAGACCTGGGTGAAATCACAGGCCCAGATGTGGGGGGCATGGTTCATCAAAAAGGTGGCCCAGGTCTGACCTGAAGGGCTTGGCGTATCATTACGTGCCATATACTTCTGGACCGTGCGTTTGCTGACTTTGATGCCCGGTTTGAGGAGTTCGCCCCGAATGCGTTCCGCGCCCCAGGTCAGGTTGTCCGCCGCCATCTCACGGATCAGAGAAATGGTTTCTGCCGAAATCCTGGGATCTGATGAGCGTGGTTTCGACTTTCGTCGCCAAATGAAACGGAAGAGTTCACGATGCCAACGCAGAAGGGTATCAGGTTGGACAATGAGCAGCGCTTGCTTCCAGAAAGGAGTGGCGCGAGCGAGCAAGAGGAGTTTGATGCGATCGAAGTTATTGAGTTGCGGACGCTTGCTCTGGCGTTGGAGGATGATGAATTGCTGACGCAGGAGGGCGTTTTCGGCGATGAGATCGGCTTTGCCGCGCGTCAAGTCGGCGGTAGCACCACGCAGAAGGGAAAGGGTGTTGGGTTTGAGCCAGCGTTTGAAGTGAAACTGCACGGCATCGAAAAATCGACGGCGGAATCGACGGACGTTTGATAGCATGTCGCTACTGCTCCCGTTTTGGAGATGTGAAAGCGGGAGTATAGCAGTTTGTCGCCTGCAAATCAAGCGAAGGGAGTGCTCAAATCAGAACGGATATGCGAAGTAGCCACCACGCCGGTTGAAGTCGGCGGAAGAGGAAGTAGGCGTGGTATCGAGGATCTATGCTCGGAAGATCCAGGGTGGCGGCAGCCGGCGATTAGCCTGACGGCGGTAGAGCGCGAGACTGCCGAAGCGAGGGGTCGCGCTCTGGATCTGTGGCGGACTGCAACCGAGTTGCGGCAGGGAAAGCCGATTCCCTGAACTCATTACCACACGCAGTATCCGCCGTCGATGACCATGTCGTGACCACTCATGAAATCGGAGGCCTGGGATGCCAGGTAAACGACGGCCCCCTGCAAGTCGGTTACCTCGGCCATCTTGCCAGCTGGCGTCATGGCCATCCAGGTGGGCATCACCTGCTGGCCCAGCGGGGTCTCCAGCAGATCATCCACCAGCTTGGTGCGCGTGTAGCCGGGGCTAATACTGTTGACCCGCACCCCGCGCGCTGCCCACTCGCCGGCAAGGCTGCGGGTAAGGTGGATCACCGCAGCCTTGCTGGCATTGTAGGCCGCCTGGTTTTGGGGCATATTGACAATGTGGCCCGACATGGAGGCGGTGTTGATGATCTTGCCGTAGCCAGTCTCCAACATCACGCGTGCCTCGGCCTGCGCGCAGAGGAAAACTCCTGTCAAGTTCAGGTCGATAACCCGCTTCCATTCCTCAACCGCCATCTTCTCGGAGTCAGCCCATACACCGACGCCTGCATTGTTGACGCCGATCGTGAGTTTACCCCAGCGCGCCACCACGACGTCCACGGCGCCCTGGACCTGGTCGGGATCGGTGACGTCGGCGGTGACGGCCAGGGCCTCAACGCCCTTGCGAGCCAGTTCGGCCACGACCATTTCGGCGGCCGCCCGATTGATGTCCACGATGGCCACCGCCGCGCCCGCCTCGCCCAGGGCATGCGCGTAGCCACGGCCGATGCCCTGGGCACCGCCGGTCACCAGTGCGACCCGTCCGTCCAGCTGAAAGCGCTCCAGGATTGGTCGAGCTTCGAGAACCTTGTCAGCCATGGGTGTTCGTCCTTTCCCTGCTCATTCCATCACGATGCAAACCTTGCCGCTCTGTCCCCGGTCGGCCATACCGTAGGCCTCAGCCGCTCCGTCCAAAGGGAAGCAGTGGCTGACAGTGACCTCGGGTCTCAGGCGCCACTCGACCAACTTCTCCACCAGGTCCTCCATGTGACCCAGGCTGGTCACCCATGAGCCGTAGACGGTGATCTGATCGTGAATGATAGTCTGGCTAACGTCGAATTCAACATTGTCACCCTCGCCTACCATGGCGCTTCGCCCCCAGCGCCGCGTGCCTTGCAGCGCGAGCAGCCGCCCAGCCGGCGAGCCGGAGCAGTCGATGGACACTTCACAACCCAGGCCATCCGTCATCTCTGTGATAGCCTCTAGCGCACCGTCACCGGCAGCGATTCCGTCGTCCACCGCGCCGATACCTTTTGCGAACTCCAGGCGCGCTGTGGAGATGTCCGCGCCGATCACCCGGGTTGCACCCATCGCCCTGGCGACTAACCCGGCTGCCATACCCACCGGTCCGACACCGGTGATCAGCACCCGGTCCTCGCCCGACACGCTCACACGGTTCAGTGCCTCGTACACGGTGCCGAATCCACAGGCCACCAGGGCGCCGTCCATGTAGCTTAGTTCGTCGGGCAAGGCGATGCAGGTATTCTCCTCGGCCAGCAGGTAGTCGGCGTGGCCACCGTCCCGCTGCCAGCCATAGGCTGCCCTAAGCGGCGAGGTGCAGCTGATCATGTAGCCTTTACGGCAATCGTTGCACACGCCGCAGCCGCTAATATGGTAGATAATGACCCGGTCGCCCTCACGGAAGCGCTTGCAGCCTGGTCCCATCTGGACGATTTGGCCGCATGGCTCGTGCCCGGCGATGACGTTCTGATAGGCCTCCGGGCCGTGACCGAGGTGTTCGCGGTAGATGGCCCGTATGTCGCTGCCACAGATGGAGGAGGCCTTCATCTTCAACAGCACCTGGCCGTGGCCCGGCTCGGGCACCGGAAAGTCAGCAAATTCGACCCGGCGTTGGCCGGGCAATAAAACACCTTTCATTCGTTTCCTCCACGCCGGTCCTGGAAAACCGTCGGCGTTTGCTTCCGTTGACCGTTTTTCACGGCAGCAACATCACTTTTATCGATTCTTCACTGTTGGCCACCAGGTCGATTCCCCGTTGAAACTCGGCCAGGGGCAGACGGTGGGTGACGATCAGGTTCATGGGCAACAGCCCGCGCGCCAGCATGTCGATGGCGACCGGATAGCAGTAGGGACTGAGATGGGAACCATGGATATTCAGTTCCTTGCTGTCGCCAATAATGGTCCAGTCCACAGTCACCAGATCCCGCATCAGGCTGAACTCGACGAAGGTGCCCAGCTTGCGGATCATGTGCAATCCCTGTTCCACTGCCGCAGGATGCCCCGTCGCCTCGATATAGACGTCGCACCCGTAGCCTTCGGTCAGCTTGCGTACTTCGTCCACGACGTCCACCCTATTCGGGTTCAGGCCCATATCGGCGCCGCAGGCTCTGGCGACAGCCAGCCGCTCCTCTCGCAGGTCCAGCGAAATCAAGAGACCCGGGTTTTTTAGTCGGGCTGCGGCCACCATGCCCAGCCCCAGCGGACCGGCGCCGGCGATCACCACCACGTCGCCGAACTCGATTTCACCTCGCTGCACCGCGTGGATCGAGCAGCCAAGCGGCTCGATGAACACAGCATGCTCGATCGGGATGGATTTGGGCACCCTGTAGTTGAGCGCGTCGGCTGGAAACCGCATGTACTCGGCCATGGCGCCGAACGTACGCTGGCGAAACCCGTAGACGTCGTGTTTGTCCTGGCACATCCAGTACTGGCCGCGCCTGCAGAAACGGCACTGCCAGCAGGGCACGAGTTGCTCGGAGACGGCCAGGTCGCCCAGGACCAGGCCATACTTCTGGCCTGCTCCCTCGCCCAGGGCCACAACCTGGCCCACGAACTCATGGCCGGGAATCACCGGCGGCTGGCAGTAGCCCTCCCGGTGTTGGTCGCCCCAGAAGAGCGGGGCACCCAGGTAACACTTCAGGTCGCTGGCACAGATGCCCACGGAGCTGACCTGGATCACCACCTCGCCCGGGCCCGGCTCCGGCACGGCCCACTCCTCGAGACGGTAATCCTGTGGACCATGGCAGACGATAGCCCGCATGGTTTTTGGTAGGGGGGTGTGAGTTTCGTAGGTCACAGGGTGACCTACGGCTGGGCAGTGACCAGTGGCTGTACACCCTTTTGCCTGTTCGCTGTCCACTTTTCACTTTCTACTTTCTACTCCACTTCGCTCCGGGACCTTGTGTCCACTACGATCTGCGCCTTCACCGAGGTAGGCGGCATCTCGACAGCGAAGTCGAAGGCCGCGATGCTGTCGGCAAAGTTAAACGTGTCGGTGATCAGCGGCTTGACGTCGATCTTGCCACTGCCCATCAGGGCCAGCGCCCTGGGATAAACGTGGGCATAGCGGAAAACGTGTTCGACGCGGGCCTCCTTCACTTGGGCAGCCACCACGTCGTAGGGTATCGGCTCCAGGGGCATGCCGATCAACACCACCGTACCGCCGGGTGCTAACGGTTCAAAGACACCGGCGGTGGCCTGCTGGCTGCCGCTGCACTCGAAGACGATGTCTGCTCCCCAGCCATCGGTCAGGTCGGAAACAACTTCCGTCAGGCTCTGTTCGGCCACGTTGACCGGCAGAATCGGCCCCAGCGAAGCGGCCAGATCCAGCTTGGGCTGCACCACGTCGGTCATGACGATTTGACTGCAGCCTCCGGCCAGGGCGGCCAGCGCGGTGACCATGCCAATGGGGCCGGCACCGGTGACCACGGCCAGGTCGCCCGGCTTGATCTGAGCCTTCATCGCGCCATGCATGCCCACCGCCAGCGGCTCCACCATGGCCGCCTCGGCCAGGCTTACATTGTCCGGCACCTTGAAGGTGAAAGTGGCCGGGTGCACCACGGTTGGTCGCAGCACGCCATGGATGGGCGGCGTGGCCCAGAAGCGCACAGCCGGGTCCAGGTTGTACATGCCCAGCCGGGTGGCCTTGCTGTTGGGATCGGGAATGCCTGGCTCCATGCACACCCGATCATCGACCTTCAGATGGCGGACCTCACCACCTGTTTCGACCACGGTGCCGGACGCCTCATGGCCCAGCACCATGGGCTCCACCACCACGAAGGGGCCGATGCGACCGTGGGTGTAGTAGTGCACGTCGCTGCCGCAGATGCCGACGGTATCAATGGCAACCCGGACGTCATGGAGACCGAGCGGCTCGGGAATATCGATATCTCGCAGGGAGAGCTCGCGGACTCTTTCTAGCACCAGCGCTTGCATGACGGGCTCCTTAATTGCTAATTGGTGAATTGGTGGATTTTGAATGGCTAATGGTCGGTGTTGGCCGTGGTCAGGTGTTTTTCAGCCCCAGCGAAGGATAATGTATCCCAGAATGAAGGAGACAACCCCGGCGATCCACAGGGGCAGGTACTGTTCCACAAAGCGCATCCATAGCAGGCCGATGGCGATCGTCAGGATCACGCTGATAAAGACCCGGTCGAAGGTATTGGTCTTCATGGGCAGGAAACCGCGCCGACCGGTATGTTCGACCGGCGCACGTACGGGTTCTTGTTGAGCCATAAGGAACCTCTCGCGGGGCTTACTCCTTCACTGCGCCGAAGGTGAGGCCGGTGACGATATAGCGCTGGATAAAGACCAGGAATATCAGTGCTGGCAGAATGGTAACGATAGCCACGGCAGCCATCTGACCCCAGTTTGTACCGGTAACCGTGACAAACTCCGCCAGACCGGTGGTGATCGTGCGAGCGTTGACGCTGGTCAGCGTTGCTGCGAACAGGTACTCGTTCCAGGCGAAGATCCAACTGAGTATGAACGTGATCGCCAGCCCGGGCGCGGCGAGCGGGACAATGATTCGCCACAGGACCGTCGATCGGGTGGCACCATCCATGTAGGCCGCCTCGTCCAGTTCCTTGGGGATTCCGTCGATAATGCCTTGTAACAACCAAATGGCAAAGGGCAGATTAAACACGCAGTACACGAGGATCAGCCCGATCTTCGTGTCGAAAAGCGACGTGTCGCCAATCCTGAAAACCCGTGTGTATAGGAGAAACAGTGGGAGTAAGAATGCGGCCGCCGGCGCCATACGATTGGTGATAGTCCAGAAGAAGATATTGTCCGAACCCTTTAGCCGCCAGCGAGACAGCGCATACGTGGCGAGTAAGGCCAGAACAGTCACAAGCAGCGCATTGCTCGTTGCCACGATGATGGAATTGGTCAAATAGCGCTGAAAGGCGGGGCTGGAAAGCGGTGTAGTGTAGTTCTCGATGTAGAAGGACTTGATAAGTAGCGTTGGTGCGTCGAACAACTGCACACGGCTACGGGACGACACCACGAACATCCAGTAGATCGGCAATACCGTGAAGACGGTCAGGCCGATCCAAAGAACATAGAGGCCAATTCGGTTCAGGGTTTTCTTTCGGGGCGCGGTGGTCATGGACAGTCTTCCTACTCTCTCTGCTTACCTACCTGGGTGAGGGCAATGAACAGTAACCAGCAAGCCACGATGGTGAAATACAGTACCAGGAGGGACATCGCCGATCCGTACCCATAGTCGGTCTTTGGGAAAACGGTGCGATAGATATGGAGGCCTACGAACCTGGTCGACAGTCCTGGGCCGCCGTTGGTTAGCATGAAGGCCTCGTCCACGATGCGCAGGGCGTCCATGAAGCGGATGAAGACCACCGTCAGGATCACCGGCATCATCATCGGGATGGTAAGATAACGAAACACCTGCCAGCGATTAGCCCCATCTACCAGGGCCTGCTCCAAAGGCTCCTTGGGAAGCGCCGTCAAGCCAGCCAACAGGGTAAGGGTAACGAACGGTGTCCAGTGCCAGATATCCATTACAATGAGAGTTAGCCAGGCGTGAGTAGCGGAGGTACCGATACGGAAGGGATAGTCGAAGAACCTGTCCAGATAGTAGGGGACCGGCCCGAACCCAGGGATGACCAGAAGCCGCCAGGTTGCGCCTACCGCGATGGGGGCCACGACCAGAGGCAACACGTAGATGGTGCGGAAGAATGAACGTCCACGGAAAGGAGTAACGAGGGTTTGAGCCAACAGGAAACCCAAGACTAACTCCACCGAAACGACGATGAAGGTGAACTGGAATGTGCGCCCGAGGGAATTGAGGAAGTCCTGGTCGAAGACCAGGCGGCGGTAATTATTGACGCCGGCCCAGGTCATGCCTCGGACGGCCGAAAATACGTTCCAGTCGTAAAAGCCCACCCACAACACATAGAGGAAAGGTAAAAGCCCCACGATGAAGAGAATAACCAGTGTCGGCGTGAGCATTCGCCAACCCATTCGATTTGAACGCATGCCGTTCATCCCTTTGTCCGATACGAGGCCAGATACGCACGCGATGTACGGGTATCCGGCCTCGTCGGTGCCCGTTGGGCATAGAAAACTCGGGGGGGGGAAAGGCCGTGGGGTGCGTCCCACCCCACGACCAGCGGTTAACGAAGATTGGCTACTCGCCGTAACCCAGGTTGACCAGCTCAGCGTCCGCAGCAGCAGCAGCAGCGTCCATGGCATCGGCTGCTGACATTTCGCCGGTGATCGCCTGCCAGATGAAGGGCGCGATTACCTCGCGCACCTGGGCGTGGAAGGGGAAGGGCGGCGCGCCGCGGAAGAGGTATCCCTGATCCTCCATCATGGTGAAGTAGCCATCGGTGATGGTATCGACCTCGACGACCTCAGGGGCATCATAGGTGGAATCCATGACGATGCGCGAGCCAGCGACGGCCCATTCAGGCTGCACTTCCTCCTGGCCGACGTATTGCAGCCAGAGCAGGGAGCAGAGCGGGTTCTTGGAGGAGTGGGGCATGGCGAAGGCACCGCCGTCGTAGTAACCGATGTAGCCGGCTCCGCTCTCAGCATCCTCCATAACACCTTCGTACACTGGCGGAAGCGCCACACCCACGCTGCCGACCACCTTGGAACGCTCCGGATCTGTCGCGATCCAGGCAGCGTTCTCACCGTATATCCAGCCTTGGGCAGCGCGGCCGGCGGCGAAGGATGCAGCCACCTCGTCCCACGTACTGCTGGTGGTTTCCGGCGGGGCATACTCCAACATACTGACCCAGAACTCCAGGGCTTCCTTGGCGCGGTCGCTGTTCATCTCGCCACCTTCAGCCTCAGACGCCTTGTAGTTGTCCATGTTGATACCCCAGTTATAGACACCAAAGCTGGGGAGAATGGTCTCAAACACCTCGTAGAAGGAGGACACGTGGCCTGAGGCAGCCTGTACCGTGGTTCCCCACAGTTCCATGTCGTTCTCCTCAGCGTATTTGGTGAAGAACTCGGCGTTGTCTCGATACTGATCGAAGGTCGTGGCCGGCGCCAGGTCATAGCCATACTGCTCATTGAAGGCAGCCTGGACATCGGCGTCCTCGAACAGATCCTTGCGATAGAGGTTGATCTTGATGAAGGCCTCCATCGGGACGCCATAGACGTCGCCGGTATCGGGGTCCTTGAAGTTGTCGATGAACGTGGTGAACTTGCTCAGATCAAAACCCTCGTACCGGAGCTCCGGATTATCTTCCAGAAGCTGGCTGATATTGGTCAGATAATCGTTGGCCAGGGCGGCGTAGATGAAGTCCTGCTCGGTATACCAGTAGTCATAGATACCGGTGCCGGCCTCCATGTCCTTGATGCCCTTGTCGTACATCTGATCCCATGAAGTCAGCTCGTGCTCGACCTTGATGCCGGTCTCCTCGGTGAAAGCGGGCGCCAGCACGTCGGCTGCATAGGTCGAAGGGGGTGTGCTTTCGCTTACACCCCGGATGGTCGTATCAACGCAGCCGGCTGCTTTCGCAGCCTCGGCCCACCAGTTCATCTCCTCGGCCGGGGCGGCAGCTTCAGGTTCGGCCTCCTCTGCAGTAGGGGGTTCAGCTGGAAGCTGCGCAGGTACAGCGGGAGCCACACAACCAACCACCATGGTGGCGATTAACAAAACGGCCAGGGTGATCCAAAATTGGGAACGCATGGATGTCTCCTCCTTTGAGAGTTGAGCAGGGCCAGCAGCTTTGCTGACCCAAATTGTTTTTTTTGCCCTCTGGCCCAACTTGAGCAGCTGGTTTGGTCCCAACACACTGCCCTTCGTTCACAGGCTGGAGGATAGTCACGCCGACAAGTTTGAGTTTGCGCTCACCTCCTTTTTCGTTCGCCATCCCGGAAGTGATGATCAAATTGGGGTATCGATTCGAGCCGGGAAGCTCACCACCATGTCCAGAATGGGCCTCGGCGGTCAAACGACCGCAGTGAAGGAAAACGAGTGCGTGGCACTCGTGCGACAACTTGAGGTGCCTGTCGGATGGACATAGAAGTGGCAGGAAGGAACAGACACCCTTCTAGAGTATATACGTAGCTGAGAGGAAAAACTATGATCTAGATCATGTTCTTGAGGAAAAAAAGAGATAATGCAAATTTGTTTCTGTAATAGTGAGAATGGGCGTGATGTCGGCCAACGCAGCGTGGCTCAAGGATAGTCAGCTGATTGTCGGCGTCAAGGGCTTCGCAAGTCGCCCTTCGGGCCATCCTCTGCTTGCGCTGGTGCGCCGTGCAGCGGTGCCCAGTGACCTCGCCTGCGCAGCTGACAGGGAGCCACCTAACGCTGCATTGGCCAAGAAACATTGTTGGTCAGAATGTCCCTCTGGTGGGACAAGAACATTAACAACTAATCCGCATCGAGACGCAAGTAAACCCTGCCGGTCTGCCACTCCTCGCTGATCTCCATGACAACGGCTGTGACCAGCCGCAGACAGGAAGCCTCGTTGGGAAAGAGCACCGCTACTCGAGATCGGCGCCGTATCTCACGATGCAGTCGCTCCAGGCCATTGCTGGTGCGCAAGCGACGCCGATGGGCTTCAGGAAAGGCGAAGACTGTTAGGCCTTCGGGAATGTTCTCTTCCGTCCAGGTCGAAAGTCGAGCAGCTCGCTTCTGGTACTTCTCCACCAACTGGGCTAACAAGCGTTCCGCTTCCTGCCGATTGGCG